>JALYYD010000104.1 GCA_030946775.1 Gemmatimonadota bacterium | reverse complement strand
ACGCGGTCGTGCGGATTCCGAATCGTGATCGGATACGGCATCATCCCCGGCCGCATCAATTCGTACTGTCCGTACTGCACCACGAGCCGTCCGCCGTTCTTCACATAATCGAGAAGATACGTGTTGTTGTCCCGCAGGATCTGGCTCGCCTGATAGGCGCGAGGGCCTACTACTATAGTAGTGAATTTCGACAGATTGACCGTGGGTATCTGGTCCGGCTGCACCACCGTGACCGGAACCCCCATCTGCTCGAGCATCGGCTCGACGTTGTCGCCGACGCCGGGGACGTAGGCGACGTTGAGGTTCCTCGGCAGCGTGACGTCGATCGCGTTCAGCGTGAACGATGACGGACGATACAACGTCCTCGGCGTGACGTGCTCGTATTCGATCGGGACATAGCCCGTTGCGTACGTCTTTCCCTGCGCCGACGCCACGGCCCCGATGGAGTAACTCCCCTTCGGAACTGTTCCTCGTACCCGGAATGTGACGCGCGAAGTTCCGCCGAGTGCCATAGTAACGGTGCGAGATGCCGAATCAGACGTCAGGCCCGCGGGAAGGCTCAATCTCACCGCGACCGGCGTTGTATCGTTCAACGCCGAGCGCAGCGTGACGCCCATGAAACGGTCGAGCAAAGCCCCTGCGCGGGAAATCTCGACGGTGCGGTCGAGAGTAACTGAAATTCCCGGCGCGACCATCAAGGGACGCTGAATGTCGCCGCGAACCGGATCGGCGTAGTGATACACGATTGGCGCTGCTTCGTCGATCACTCGCGTCTCGAACTCGTGCCGGTCTTGCGGTGGGACCGTGAGCGGATTCGAGACGTACTCGCTGATGCGAACTGCAACGCTCGGACTCTCGGCTATCGCCCGTGCATCCTCTGACCTGCCATCAACTACGGGGGTGAACAAATCGCTCGCCCTCGGCTGCGCAAGCCACCAGGGCTGCGTCACAGTTTGCGATGAATACGTGGTCGTCCAGCTCACGGATGAGTCCGGGGGTACGATGGGGAAATACCGTGTTCCGGAAGCTCCGATTACCAGGATCGTACTCTTGCTCCGATTGAACACCGTTACCTTCACATTCGCCGATTCCCCGCGCGCGACTGCCTGACGGTCCGCAACAGCTTCGATTGCAACCAGCGCCTTGGTTTGGGTCGCCCACCTGGAACCCATCGGTAGACGCGACGTCGCATCGATTCCGTCAAACATCGACTTCTCCATCTTCGCATCCGCCGGCGCGGGCACTCTGCTGTCCACGCGGATGAGATAGCTCTTCACCACTCCCTTCCGCTTCAGACTTCCAAACCCCTGCGACTTGTGCTGCGACCGGCTCTCCGCCGCTATCTCTGCGTATGATTCCCCCAGCACCGGATTGTACTCTCCAACATTGATGGTCAGCGTCGCCAGCTGTGGGTCCTGGCGCCCCGAGCGATAAAACTTCGACACCCGCCACGGCGCGCCGAACTTCGACACCGGAAATTTCACCGTGTCCTCTGCCGCGCTCTCGTAAGCTTCACGCGCCAATATCGCCGACACCTGATGCTGGCCGTGCCCGTCGCGCGGCGTCCCCGAGAAAAACGCGATCATCACCTGCGGCTTGAATGCGCGCACGACTTTCACCACGTCGCCGAGCAGCGAATCCTTCGGCCAGTGCGAGAACGCTTCGTCTGCGGTCTTCGAGAATCCAAAATCGTAGGCACGGGTGAAATACTGGTGCGCGCCATCTATCCTCCGCGCCGCGAGAAGCTCCTCGGTGCGGATCACCCCGAGCTGTTCACCGAGCTCGTTGCCGATGAGATTCTGCCCGCCGTCGCCGCGGGTGAGCGAGAGGTACGCCGTGTTCACGTGCTGCCCGCGCGCGAGCCAGGTGATCAGCCCCGTGTCTTCATCATCGGGGTGCGCCGCAACGGTAAGCACTCGCATCGGGTTCGCCAGCTGTGCGAGGCGTTCGTCCACCGCGGCGCTGCTCATGTCCTGCGCGCGCAAAGAGCCGCCGGATGTGTATAGCAGCATCGCAGCGGCAAACAGAATCGGTCGTCTCATAATGTTTTTGGGAAACGATGGACGGATCAGGTTTTTAAAGCGACTCCACGCTTCTTGGCGCCCGAGCCTGTCTGCGGCATCGGCGCGCCCACTTCGGCGATGATGCGGTCCTGCTCCTTCTTGTGCGCTTCAGCATAACCTTCCGCCGGGCTCGCTCTGTCAGGGCGTCCGACATAGCGCATCACCAGCGCGTTGCCGGTTGAGACGCGCAGCCGCGGCGCCGCATACGACCACGCGCCCATATTCTTCGGCTCTTCCTGCGCCCACACGACTTCTTCGAGATTCGGATACAGATCAACGATCGCGGCCACAGCGTTCCCCGGCCACGGATAAAGCTCCTCGACCCGCACCAGCGCGATGTGTGGCGCGCGCACGGGAAGGAGATCGTAGTATATCTTTCCGCTGCAGAAGACGAGGCGCTTCACGGCATCGCGGTCCGTGACCGCCGGGTCATCTATCACTGGCTGGAACGATCCGTTCGCAAGCTCGTTCAGCTTAGACGCTGCCTCCGGCAGGCGCAGCAAACTCTTCGGCTGCATCAGAATCAGTGGACGGCGCTGCGAAAGCCGAGCCTGCCGCCGCAGTATGTGGAAGTACTGCGCCGGCGTCGAGGGATACGCGACTCTCATATTGTTCTCGCCGCACAGCTGGAGGAATCTCTCCAGTCGCGCGCTCGAGTGCTCCGGGCCGCCGCCTTCGTATCCGTGTGGCAGCAACATCACGATCCCCGAATCCTGCGCCCACTTCGCGCGATCCGCCGAGATGAACTGATCGATGACTGGCTGCGCGACGTTCACGAAATCGCCGTATTGCGCTTCCCACAGACACAACGTGCGCTCCGCCTGCGTGCTGTAGCCGTACTCAAAGCCGAGCACTGCCGTCTCCGACAGCGGGCTGTTGTAAACGTGAAAGTTTCCGAGCTCGCCGCTCTGATTCAGATGCTGCAGCGGAACGTAGATCTCCCCGCTCTCCGAATCGTGCAGCACCGCCTGCCGGTGCGAGAACGTTCCGCGCTCGACGTCCTGGCCGGTGAGGCGAATCGAAACCTTCTCCGTCAGCAGCGATCCGAACGCGAGCGACTCGGCGTGCCCCCAGTCGATTCCGCCCTGCTCGCCGAACGCGTCGCGTCTCCGCGCCAGCGTCTTCGCCAGGCGCGCGTTCACCTTCAGCGACGACGGCCACGCGAGCAGCTGCTCGTTCAGCGCCACGAGCAGCTCGCTCCGAACCGACGTCTCCGCCGCCGTGTCCCCGTCCGCCGGGCGCGAAGGATCCTTCATCGCTTGCTTCTTCGTCGCCACGTCCGCGTGCACTTCTTTCATTGCCATCTGGCGACGCTCGAAGTTCCCGAAGATCTCTGCGTCGAGAGCGGCGACCTCATCCTCCGTCACGACGCCCTCGGCGACAAGCCGCGCCGCCCACACCTTCACCGGCGTCGGATGCGCGCGCACCTTCGCATACAGCGCCGGCTGCGTGAATGCCGGCTCATCGGTTTCGTTGTGTCCGTGACGCCGATAACCGACGAGATCGATCAGGAAATCTCGTCCGAACTTTGCGCGGTACTCGATTCCCAGCCGCATCGCCTGCAGACACGCCACCGGATCGTCCGCGTTGACGTGCACGATCGGAACCTCGAACCCTTTTGCCAGATCGCTGGCGTAGTGCGTGGATCTCGCGTCGATCGGATCAGTGGTAAATCCAACTTGATTGTTCACGATGACGTGAATCGTGCCGCCGGTCCGGAACCCCTTCAACCGCGAAAGGTTCAGCGTCTCGGAGACGACTCCCTCTCCCGGAAACGCCGCGTCGCCGTGCATCACGATCGGAACCACTCGCGACTCGTCCCGTGACCCGTCCGCGTTCTGCTGGTGCGCGCGCGCGACTCCCTGCAGAACCGGATTCACGAACTCGAGATGGCTCGGGTTGGGCGTCAGCAGCACCAGCATCTTCTTCCCGGACGCCGTCACACGCTCGGCGCGCTCACCCAGGTGATACTTCACGTCGCCGGTCTCGCTCACCGCGCCGGTATTCGGATGCCCTTCGAATTCCTCGAAGATCGTCTCGTACGTTTTGCCGATGGTATGCGCGAGCACGTTGATGCGGCCGCGGTGCGCCATTGCCATCACCACTTCGCTCGCACCCGTGTTAGCCGCGTGCTCTATCGCTTCGTCGAGCATCGGCACGAGCGCGTCTGTGCCTTCGATCGAGAAGCGCTTGTAGCCCTGATACACGCGTCCGAGAAACCGCTCGAGGCCGTCCACTTCGGTGAGACGGCGCAGCACCGACTTCTTCAGCTCAGGCATGAGTTCGGAATGGACCGCGCCGCTCTCGATCTGCGCGCGTATCCACTCCCGCTCTCCGGCTGAGCCAAGATGACTGAACTCGAAACCGATCTCCGACGAGTAGAGGCCCCGCAGCCGATTCACCACGTCCGCGGCAGTGGCTTCATCGGCGCTGCCTCCGACTACCGACGCCGGAATCGCGGCGAGATCGGATTCAGAGAGTCCGTGAAATTCAGGAGTCAGTTCTGGCGTCCCGACCGGCGCGCTTCCGAGCGGGTCGATCGCTACCGCGAGGTGGCCGTACGTTCTGATCGCGTCAATGAGCTTTGCCGCTGAAGCGACTTTCCTGAGGAGGTCCGGATCGCCCGGCGCGCTTGTTGTGCTTGTCTCGGTGCTGCCGGAAAGACTCGCGGCAAAACGGAAGAATTGGCGCCAGGACTCATCCACCGATGCGGGATCGCGCCGAAACGCATCGAATTGCTCGGCTATGTAGCCGTCGTTGAAAACGCTCGAAATCGGACCGCTTCCCATAGACGTAATCTAACAAAAAACCCCGCGCATTTGCGCGGGGCTCTCTGTCCTTGAAACATCGCTGGCGGCACTACGCTGCCATTACTTCTTCTTGATGTCGACGTTGTTGCCAATCACGCCGCCGAGGATCGCTCCCGCTGCGCCACCGATGATGCCGCCCTTGACCTTGTCCTTGCTGGTCGTAGCTCCGATGATCGCGCCTGCTGCCGCGCCGATCGCGGCGTCACGCTTCGTATTCTTCTGGACCGTGTGCGTCGGAGCCGGCTCGTAAACCGTCGTGTTCGACCCGCCCGACGAAGTCCGTCTGCTCGGCGCGGTGCGATAGACCGTGCGCGTGCGAACCGGTCCGGGAACCGTCTTTGTAACCACGGTCGTCGGCGCGGTGCCGGCAAGAGCGGCATTCCGCTCAGCCGCAGAAACGCTGTCGAGGGCGGTATACGGCCGGGCAGCCGCGGCGGTGGTAAGATCCGAGTTCAGCGCCGAGTCAACGTTCTTGTTGTCTCCCTTGGCACAAGCGAAGGCAAAAAGAGCGACCGGCAGAACAATGAGTTTTTTGAACATTTTTTGTGTCTCCTGCATAGTGAAGAAATGCCGCCAAAGGTCCCGGCGCGTAGGCAAGAGAGGGGCAGGGACCGTGCCAGTTACCATAGAGCTTAGGCCGCGCTAGCGGCCGTTAACGAGCGCTCCTCCTCAACTCCGTCCTCCAGGGAGGCCGGAAGCGTGAGACAGAAGGTGCTGCCTTCGCCGAGGGTGGAGTTCAGACTCAAATCACCATCGAGCATTTTTGCCAACCGCATTGATATGGGCAGTCCGAGCCCCGTTCCCGGCTGCTTGGATTCCGATACCTGGACGAATTCCTCGAAGATGCGAATCTGGTCTTCCTTGGCGATGCCGACTCCGTGATCGATGACTTCGACGCACACCCCGCGCGCATCTGTCGGCTTGCAAAACACTTCGATGGGTTTTCCGTCCCCGAACTTGATCGCGTTCGAGAGGAGATTGAGCAGGATCTGCCGCACGCGCCGCGGGTCGCTGACGATCGTCACCGGATCACCCTCGAGACGCAGGTTGAGCTCCGAGCCATACTCATCGGCGAGCGGCCGGACCGTTACGAACAGATCCTCGATCAATGCCGGGAATTGAACAGGCTGCAGGGAAAGCTCGATTTTTCCAGCCTCGATCTTCGACAGATCGAGCACGTCGTTGACGAGCTCGAGCAGGTGCCGCGCCGCCTGCAGAGTGCGGTCGAGCCCCTGCGTTTGCTTGGCGTTGAGCGGCCCGTAGATGTTGTCGAGCATCAGAGTGCTGTATCCGATCACGGCGTTGATCGGTGTCCTGAGCTCGTGACTCATCGACGCGTAGAACCGGTTTCGCGCGCCCATCGCCTGCTCGAGCGCCGTCTGGCGCCGTTGCAGCTCCTCGTTGAGCTTGAACAGCATTCGCGCCGACTCCGCCTCCGCCTCGAGCAGCTTGCTTCTGTGCTCGGCTTCGAGCGCCCGCTTTTCCGACTCGGCAATGCGCTCAGACTGGTGCTGGATCTCACGCTGCTTCAGGTAGAGATCCACGAACACGTTCACCTTGGACTTCAGCACTTCCGGATTGAACGGCTTGAAGACGTAGTCTACCGCGCCGACGGAATAGCCTTCGAAGACGTATTCGTCATCCTTGCTGATCGCACTGAGGAAGATAATCGGGATGTAGCGGGACTTTTCCCGCGATTTGATGATCTTCGCGACCTCGAACCCATTCATCGTCGGCATCTGCACGTCGAGCAGGACCACCGCGAAATCGTCGTGCAGAATCTTGCGCAGCGCTTCCTCGCCGGATTCCGCGCGGATGAGGTTCTGGCCCAGCGGTTCGAGTATCGCCTCGAGGGCAAGAAGATTCTCGGGGCGGTCGTCCACGAGGAGCAGATTGACGCGTCCGTCGGTCATCCCGCCTTCCTGTTGGCGTGCACCGACCCGCTCACCATCGCGACGAGGCGCGGAGCAATGTTCTGGAGCTGAAGAACTTCAGCCGACGGCGCAGCTTTCACCGCCGCCGCCGGCATCATCGGCATCTCCGCTGTCGCGGGGTCCTGAATGATTCCGCGGCCGCCAAGCGCGATGACTCGTGCGAGCCCGCGCGAGCCGTCGTCGTTCGCGCCGGTCAGAATCACCCCGATCGCCCCCGAGCCGTACGCCCTGGAAACGGACTCGAACGCCACGTCAATCGAAGGCCGGCTGTAGCGCACGGGCGCGTCCGTCGTCAGCGATACCTGCCCGTAATCCACCATCAAGTGATAATCGGCGGGAGCCACGTAAATCGTCGCCGGCTGCAGCACATCCTTGTCCTCTGCCTCACGGACGTTCAGGTCGCAAACATCCTGAAGCAGCTTCGCGAGGAGGGCGTCGGAATCCTTGCTCCGATGCTGGACGACGAGCACGGGCGCGGGGAATTTTTTCGGGAGGTCGGTGAGAATCCGCCCCAGGGCGGCGAGTCCTCCCCAGGAAGTTCCGACGGCGACGATCCCTGCGGCGGTCATCTCACCTTCCGGAAGATCTTTTCGGTCCCGAGCTGTTCATAGCACTGCTCGTAGCGCATGAACCGCAGCGACTCCCGGCTCCCCAGACAGAGAATTCCGAACATCCCCAGACTGTCGTAGAAGAGCTCGTGCACCTTCGTCTGCAGGGTCTTGTCGAAGTAGATGAGCACGTTCCGGCAGAGGATGACATTGAACTCGCTGAACGATTTGTCGGTAACGAGGTTGTGCTGCGAGAAGACGATGTTCTTTGTAAGCGACTGGTCGAACAGCGCGCCGCCGTACTTGGCAGTGTAATACTCGGAGAATGATTTCTTGCCGCCGGCGCGCATGTAATTCTCCGTGTACTCCTGCATCCGGTCAATCGGAAATATTCCCGCCTTCGCGCGCTGCAGCACGACCTCGTTGATGTCGGTGGCGTAGATCCTCGCCCGGTCATAGAGGCCTTCCTCGCGGAGGAGGATCGCCATTGAATAAACCTCTTCCCCCGTGGAACACCCGGCGTGCCAGAGGCGAATGAACGGATAGGTGCGCAGCATCGGCACCACCTTCTGGCGGAAGGCGACATAAAAACTCGGATCGCGAAACATCGCCGTGACGTTGATGGAGAGATCGAGAAGCAGCTTCTCCATCATCTCCGGCCTGTGCAGCACGTGTTCCTGAAGAGCGCTCACGCTGCGCAGGCCCTCGGTCTCGATCCGCTTCCACAGACGGCGGCGAATCGAGGCGTAGGCATAGGCGCGAAAATCGAAACCGTACTGCCGGTAGATTCCCTCCAGCAGCAGCTCGACCTCGATGCGCTCGAGATCGGGCTTCGCTTCCACGCCGTCGCCACTCGTGGCCTCGCTCGCCTCTATCGGTACAGCCACACGCGGAGCAGCGAGAGTAACTGATCTGGCTCGACCGGCTTGGTGATGTAATCCGAAGCGCCGGCCTCGATGCACTTCTCACGGTCGCCCTTCATCGCTTTTGCCGTGAGCGCGATGATCGGAAGCGTGCGGAACTCCTCAAGCTTCCTGATCGCCCGCGTCGTCTCGTAACCGTCCATCTCAGGCATCATTACGTCCATCAGGACGGCGTCCACGTTCGGATCCTTCTTCAGCTCATCGAGCGCCTGATTCCCGTTCTCGGCGAACCGTACGACCATCCCGTGATCCTCGAGCATGCTCGTGAGCGAAAAGATGTTCCGCACGTCGTCGTCAACGACGAGGATCCGCTTACCCGATACCACTGCGTCGGCGTCGTGCAGATGCTGAAGCATCTTCCGTTTCTGCTCCGGCAGCTTCGCTTCGACGCGGTGAAGGAAGAGCGCCGTTTCATCGAGCAGCCGCTCGGGAGACTTCACGTCCTTCACGATGATCGTCTCCGCGTACTTCTTGATCCGCGTCTCTTCCTGCGAGCTGAGCTCCTTGCCGGTGTAGATGATGATCGGCAGATCCCTCATCGCATCATTCGACTTGACCTTCTCGAGGAGGTCGAAGCCACTCATGTCGCGCAGCCCCAGATCCAGCACCATGCAGTCGAAATGCTTTTCCCCCAGGAGCTTCAGCGCTTCCTCGGCCGAACCCACCGCGGTGATGTCAACGTCGTCGTGCGCGATCAGCTCGACGATGCTCTGCCGCTGGTTCTCGTTGTCCTCGACCACGAGCAGGCTCTTCGGCGTCGTCTCGATGAACTCGGAGATCCGCCCGAACGCGGCGTCGAGCGCGTCCTTGTCCACCGGCTTCGTGAGATACGCCATCGCCCCGGCCTTAAGCCCCTGTTGCTTGTCGTCCATTCCGGAGATGATGTGAACCGGAATGTGGCGCGTGTCCGGGTCGCGCTTCAGCCGGTCGAGCACCTGCAGCCCATCCATTCCCGGCATCTCGATGTCGAGCGTGATCGCGTCCGGACGCATCTGCCGCGCGGAAGCGAGCCCTGCTTCCCCGTCGAGCTCGACGATTCCCTTGAACCCCTTTTCCCTCGCCATGTCGAGAAGAACTCTGGCGAAGTTGACATCGTTCTCGACGACGAGAACGGTGCGATCCCCTTCCTCGATGCTCTCGCGATCGTCTGAAACTTCGGTCTGCGATTGACCGCGGCGCTCCGATGCGTATTTCGGCGCTTCCTTCCCTCGCCGCTGGCTCGGCCGCGACGGCGCAGCAACGGCAGCGCCCCCTCGTCCCGACTCCGGACGATCGGCCAACTCGTTGCCGCGATTTCCATAATCGTAATCGAAGGTCCGCTCGGATTCGTCGGCCGTCGAATCAGGACCGGGAACGAATCGCGCCGGGAGGAAGAGCGTAAACGTGCTGCCTTTCCCGACCGTGCTCTCCACTCTGATCTCTCCGCCGAGCAGGCGCGAGATCTCGCGGCTGATCGTGAGGCCGAGTCCCGTGCCGCCGTACTTGCGCGTCGTCGTTCCGTCCGCCTGCTGGAACGCCTCGAAGATCAGGCGCTGCTTGTCGCGCGGAATGCCGATACCGGTGTCTTCCACCGCGAAGGCGATTACGTCCGCGCTGCCGTCGAGATTCGGATTCATGAACCGGCGGCCCTTCTCTGCCTTCCTCACCCTCAACGCGACCTCTCCCTTGTCCGTGAACTTGAACGCGTTGGAGAGAAGGTTCTTCAAAACCTGCTGCAGCCGGCCGCCGTCGGTGAAGATCGTCTGCGGCACGTCCTGGCTCACATCCACCTTGAACTCGACTCCCTTCTGCTCGGCCAAGGGACCGAAGCCGCGCTCCACAAAGCTTCGTACCTCGGTGAGCTTCACCTCGGTTGGATCGACATCCATCTTGCCCGCCTCAACCTTCGACACATCGAGCACGTCGTTGATGAGCGAGAGCAGGTCCGTGCCCGACGAGAGAATCGTCTGCGCGAACTCCACCTGCTTGGCAGTGAGGTTTCCATCCTTGTTGTCCGAGAGCAGACGCGCCAGTATGAGTAGGCTGTTGAGCGGCGTCCGCAGCTCGTGCGACATGTTGGCGAGGAACTCCGATTTGTACTTCGAGCTCAGAGCCAGCTGCTCGGCTTTTTCCTCCAGAGCGAGGCGCGCCGCTTCCACTTCCTCGTTCTTCTGCTCTACCTTCCGGTTCTGCTCGGCGAGCAGTGAAGCCTTCTCCTCCAGCTCCTCGTTGACCTGCTGCAGCTCTTCCTGCTGGTCCTTGAGCAGCTCCTCCGACGTGCGCAGCGAAGTGGCCTGCGCTTCCAGCTCCGAGTTGGAGCGCTTCAGCTCGTCCTGCTGCTTGCGCAGCTCCTCAGACTGGCTCTGCAGCTCCTGCGTCAGGCTCTGCGACTGCTCGAGCAGCTCGGCGGTTCTCATGTTGGCGCTGATCATGTTGATCACGACGCCGACGCTTTCTCCAAGCTGATCGAGGAAGAGCTGGTGGATCTGGCTGAAGGGCAGGAAGGAAGCGAGCTCGATGACGGCCTTCACTTCGCCTTCGAAGAGCACCGGCATCACGAGAATGTTTCGCGGCGGAGCCTCACCTAATCCCGACGTGATCATGATGTAATCGTCTGGAACGTTGGTGAGGAGAATCGGCTTCTTCTCCAGCGCCGCCTGGCCGACGAGGCCTTCACCGATGTGGAAGATGTTGCCGAGGTGCTTTCTCTCCTTGTAGGCGTAGCTCGCGATGAGCTTGAGCACGGGGGTGTTGCCCTCTTCCTCCATTATATAGAAGGCACCGTGATGCGCCGACACCAGCGGCGTCAGCTCCGACATGATGAGCTTCGACACCGCCTCCAGGTCCTTCTGCCCCTGCATCATCCGCGAGAACTTCGCGAGGTTGGTCTTCAGCCAATCCTGCTCGGTGTTTTTCTCGGTGGTCGATTTCAGGTTCGCGATCATCTGGTTGAGGTTGTTCTTCAGCTCATCCAGCTCGCCCTGTGCCTCGACCGCGATCTGCCGGCTGAGGTCGCCGCGCGTCACAGCGGTGGCGACGTCGGCGATGGCTCGCACCTGAAGCGTAAGGCTGTTCGCCATCGCGTTCACGTTGTCCGTCAGCGCGCGCCACGTTCCAGCTGCTCCCGGCACCGCCGCCTGGCCGCCCAGCTTTCCTTCCGTTCCCACTTCCTTGGCGACACGGGTTACTTCGTCGGCGAAGACTCGCAGCGAATCCACCATCGCGTTGACGGTGTTTTTCAGCTCGAGGATTTCGCCGCGAACTTCGACCGTGATCTTCTGCGACAAGTCTCCCTTCGCCACCGCCGTCGTGACGAGGGCGATGTTTCGGATCTGGCTCGTCAGGTTTCCGGCGAGCGTGTTCACGTTGTCGGTGAGATCCTTCCACGTTCCGGCGACACCGGGCACGTTCGCCTGTCCGCCGAGCTTTCCTTCCGTTCCTACGTCGCGCGCCACGCGCGTTACTTCGGATGAGAATGCGCTGAGCTGGTCCACCATCGTATTGATCGTGTTCTTCAGCTCGAGGATCTCTCCCTTCACGTCCACCGTCATCTTGCGGGAAAGGTCTCCGCGCGCGACTGCGGTGGTGACGTCGGCGATGTTTCTCACCTGTCCGGTGAGGTTCGACGCCATGAAGTTCACGTTGTCGGTGAGATCCTTCCACGTGCCGGCGACGCCGGGCACGTTCGCCTGTCCGCCCAGCCGTCCCTCGGTTCCCACTTCGCGGGCAACGCGGGTTACTTCGCCGGCGAACACGGACAAGCTGTCCACCATCGTGTTGATCGTGTTCTTCAGCTCGAGAATCTCGCCCTGCACGTCGACCGTGATCTTTCGCGACAGGTCACCCTTCGCGACAGCCGTCGTCACGTCGGCGATGTTTCGAATCTGGCCGGTGAGGTTTCCGGCCATCGCATTCACGTTGTCGGTGAGATCCTTCCACGTTCCGCCGACGCCCGGCACCTCGGCCTGGCCGCCAAGCCGCCCTTCGGTTCCTACTTCCTTGGCGACGCGGGTCACTTCCGATGCGAATGCGCTGAGCTGATCCACCATCGTATTGATGGTATCCTTCAGCTCCGCCGTTTCGCCTCTCGCTTCGACGGTGATCTTCTGCGACAGATCTCCGCGCGCAACTGCCGTCGTCACGGCGGCGATGTTTCGCACCTGGCCGGTGAGGTTTCCGGCGAGCGTGTTTACGTTGTCGGTGAGGTCCTTCCACGTTCCGCCGACGCCGGGCACGTTCGCCTGACCGCCCAGCCGTCCCTCGGTTCCCACTTCGCGCGCCACGCGCGTCACTTCGTCGGCGAAGGAGCTGAGCTGATCGACCATCGTATTGATCGTGTTCTTCAGCTCGAGAATTTCACCCTTCGCTTCGGCCGTGATCTTTCTGTTCAAATCGCCGCGCGCGACTGCCGTCGTCACGTCGGCGATGTTTCTCACCTGGCCAGTGAGGTTCGACGCCATGAAGTTCACGTTGTCGGTGAGATCCTTCCACGTTCCGCCGACACCAGGCACCTCCGCCTG
>JALYYD010000011.1 GCA_030946775.1 Gemmatimonadota bacterium | reverse complement strand
TATCAGCCGGGAAGTGGGAGCTCGGCGGCGACGGACTCGGCGCGATCGAGATTGACGGCGTGACGATCAGCCCGCCGCTGCGCGGGATTCACAATCTCAGAAACGCGATGCTCGCCCTCGCCGTCGCGCGCGAGTGCGGCGTCTCCTGGGACGCGGCAAAGCGGGGCATAGAGAAGATGCCGCAGCCGAAGATGCGCACCGCGTGGTCGCAGATTGGCCAGCTCACGCTCATCAACGACGCGTACAATTCGAATCCGGGATCGAGCCGCGCAGCAATCGGAATGATCGCGGGCGCAGACTCGAAGCGGCAGCGCGTGATCGTGCTCGGCACGATGCGCGAGCTCGGACCTGCGTCGGCGAATCTCCACGACGAGATCGCCGAGCTGGCGCTCGGCTCCGGCGCCGACATCGTAGCGGGAATCGGCGAGTTCGCCGCGGCCCTCGAAAAAGTCGGGGCGGGACGAGCCGAGGTCGTGACCGCCGGCGACGTCGAAGACCTCTGGCCCAAGCTGGAGAACCGGCTCAAGCCAGATTCTATTATTCTTCTCAAGGCATCGCGCGGCGTCCAGCTCGAGCGCCTCGTGCCGCATCTAACCACCTGGGCCAACGCATCGTGCTGAACTTCCTGCTCACACCGTTCGTCGCGGTCTCGCACTTCGGATGGCTCAGACTCTTCGGGTTCATCAGCTTCCGCGCTGCCGGCGCGTCGGTGACGGCGCTCGTCATCACCTTTATGGTGGCGCCGGGAATCATCGAGCGGCTGCGGCGGATGAAGCTCCACCAAATCGTGCGCGAGGGGACACCGCAATCGCACCTCGAGAAGGCGACGACGCCGACGATGGGCGGGCTCATCATCGTGCTGGCCACTCTGTTCAGCACGATTCTCTGGGCGCGCCTCGACAACCGCTATGTGCTGCTGGCGATGTTCTCGATGCTGTGGATGGGGGTGATCGGATTCTGGGACGATTTCCTCAAGCTGAAGCAGAAGCAGATGGGGCTCAAGAACACCGGCCTCGTCGAGCGCCACAAGCTGATCGGGCAGGTCATCCTCGGCCTCGCCCTCGGCTGGTTCATCTGGAAGCACCCGCTCTCGACTCTCCCCGGCGCGTCGACGACCCTTCCGTTCTACAAGTACATCCTCATCATTCCGCTCACTGCATCACTGGGCTGGCTGTACGTGCTGTTCGTGACGTTCGTGATGGTCGGCACGACTAACGCCGTGAACATGACGGACGGAGTCGACGGTCTCGCCGCCGGTCTCACCGCGATCGCGGCGCTGACCTTCGCGTTCTTTACCTACGTGATCGGCCGTGTGGACGCGAGCACGTACTTGCACATCTACTATTTGAAGGGGTCGGGGGAGCTCACGGTATTCTGCGCCGCAATCCTGGGCGCCTGCATCGGCTTCCTCTGGTACAACACACATCCCGCCCAGGTCTTTATGGGCGACACCGGCTCGCTCGCGCTCGGCGGCGCGCTCGCCGCGATCGCGATTCTTATCAAATCCGAGTTCCTTCTCCTCCTCGTCGGCGGAATGTTCGTCGCGGAGATGATGTCGGTAATCCTGCAGCGCTACGTCTTCAAGTACCGCCGCAAGCGTTACGGGCTCGAGTACGCTCAGACACACCGGATTCTCCGACGAGCGCCGCTCCATCATCATTTTGAGGAGAAGGGATGGGATGAAGCGCTGGTCGTGGTGCGCTTCTGGATTCTCGGCATCCTGTTCAGCTTCCTCGCACTGAGCACGCTCAAGATCCGATGAGCTTTCGGGCGCGGTTGCCGCGGCCGGGTGTCGAAATCAAAGGATCTTCCTCCACGGCCGAAGTCGCGGTGCTTGGCCTCGCCCGCAGCGGACGCGCCGTCGCCGAGCTCCTCCTGGACGAAGGCTATTCCGTCTATGCTTCGGATGCGTCTGCCACCACTGACGTGATCGAAACCGCCGAGCTGCTGCGTGCAAAGGGAGCGGCCGTGGATGCCGGCCGTCACGATCTCGGTAGAATCTCCCGCGCGGCGATCGTCGTCCTCAGCCCCGGCATTCCGCCCGGCGCGCCGCCGGTAAAGGCGGCGCGGGATGCCGGCCGCGTGATCGTCAGCGAAGTGGAAGTCGCGCTGGATTTCCTGCGCGGTGCGAAAATCATCGCCGTCACCGGCACCAACGGAAAGACGACGACGACGGCGCTCATCGCGCATATCCTCCGCGCGCTGGGAAAGGACAGCATACCTGCGGGGAATATCGGAATGCCGTTGTCGTCGCTCGCGCAGCGGAAGGGAAAGCCGGAGTGGATCGCGCTGGAGATGTCGTCGTTCCAGCTGCACGACACGCCGGGGATCAAGCCGCTGGTCGGAGTTCTCACGAATCTCAGTCCCGACCACCTCGACCGCTACGGGAGCGTGAAGGAGTACTACGCCGACAAGGCGATGCTGTTCGCCAACGGTGATGCTGATTCCCGCTGGGTGGTGAACGCCGACGATCCTGAATCGATGGCGATGACCGAAAACGTGAAGGGGAAGCGCTATCTCTTCTCACTGCAGTCTCCCGCCGACGCCTGCTACGACACAGGATCGCTGGCGCTCAAGGTGCTGGGCCGCGATCTCATCTCGCGCACCGATCTCGCGCTCATCGGCTCGCACAACGTCGCCAACTCCCTGGCGGCGGCGCTGGCGGTAATGGTCGCCGATGCATCGTTCGCGAAGCCTGCGGCGAGAGACGCGATCGCCGAAGCGCTGCGAACGTTCCATCCGCTCACACATCGCCTCGAACGGGTCGCCGAAGTGAACGGGGTGCGATGGATCAACGACTCCAAGGCGACGAACGTCAGCTCCGCCAAGGTCGCCATCGAAGGGATGGAACGTCCGACCGTCCTGCTGCTCGGCGGCAGGCACAAGGGCGAATCGTACGCGCCGCTCGCCGACGCGATACGAAAGAACGTGAAACGCGTCATCGCATATGGGGAGGCGGCGCCGCTGATCGCAGGCGATCTTTCCGGGATAGTGAAAGTCGATACTCTCGGATCCGATTTTGAAGCAGTCGTAGCGGCGGCGAAAGCGGCGGCGCGGCCGGGTGAGAACATCCTGCTTTCACCCGCGTGCTCGAGCTTCGACATGTTCAAGAATTACGAGGAGCGAGGGGAGGCCTTCAGGAAATTGGCGAATGGCTGAGGCGGTCCGATACAAGTGGAAGATGGGAGCCGAAGCGCGCGCTCTCAGTCTCCTCACGTTCATCCTCCTCGCCTGGGGGTTGGCGACGGTTTACAGCGCCAGC
>JALYYD010000289.1 GCA_030946775.1 Gemmatimonadota bacterium | reverse complement strand
CGCCGCGGCGATAGGGCTTTACATGATTCTCACGATCCTCATCACGGATCGGAAAACCAACAGGCGCGAAAAGAAGTAGCCACAAAAAAAGAACCGGAGCGCTTGCGCGCTCCGGCCCTTTTCGAGTTCGTGTCCGACCGTTCAGGGAAGCCGGGCAGTCACTCTACCTTTTGATGTCCGTATCCTAATTGGGCTGCGTTTCCTATACGTTCCCGTGCCGTTTCCAATCAGGTAACGGCGAGCAGCCCCGGTCCGGCGCAGGCTCCCGGCAACCAAAAAGCCCCCCTCGCGCGCGAGGGGCCCGGGTTTCTACCCGACGGGTAGAGCTACTCGTACCGCAGCGATTGGATTGGGTCGAGCTTGGCCGCGCGCCGGGCGGGCCAGACGCCAAATGCGACGCCTACGAACGCCGAGAAGAAGAAGGCGATGACGACTGAGCTGATCGACATCGAAGTGTTGAAGTTTCCGAACTTCGCCAGCGCGATGGCTCCGCCCCACCCGAAGATGATCCCCACCACTCCGCCGAGCATGCAGAGAACGATCGCCTCGATGAGGAACTGGAGGAGGATGTTCTTGCTCGTCGCGCCAAGGGCCTTTCGCACGCCGATCTCCCGAGTGCGCTCCGTAACGGAGACAAGCATGATGTTCATGATGCCGATCCCACCGACGAGAAGGCTCACCGCCGCGATTCCCGAAAGGAGGAAGGTAAAAATTTTCGTCGTCTCGCCGAGCGTGCTCAAGAAGTCTGACTGAATGCGTATCTGAAAATCGTCGTCCTTTCCTGGGCGGAGCCGATGAGCGCGGCGAAGGGTCTTCTGCACTTGCGCCATCGCGTCGTTGATCTTGTCCTCGGATGACGCGAGCACGCCGATCTGCCGCAGCCTGTCCGTTCCGAGCACGCGGAACTGTGCCGTCTGGATCGGAATGAGCGCCTGGTCGTCGGGATTCTGAAAGCCGCTCCCCGCTCCCTTGCTTACGAGCACGCCGACGACTTCGAAGTCCATTCCGCCGATCTTCACTGATTGGCCTACGATGTCGCCCGGATTTGTGACACCGAGGTTGTTCAACACAGTCGGTCCGAGAACGACGACCTTTCTCGTCGCCGTGTTCTCCTGCGCGGTGAACATCCGCCCCGCCGCAATCTCGTACTTCCGTACCTCGAGATAGTTCGGCGTGGTTCCAAGTATCTGCGTGTTGGTGTTCATCGTGCCCATCTGCACCTGGAGATTGCGCGACATCTCCGGCTCGACGGCGATGATGTCTCCGCCGGCGGAATCGAGCGCCAGCGCATCGCTGATTCTCATCACCGCGCGGTCGGTACCGGAGGCGACGCCGCCCTGCCTGATGTCGGCGGGAAAAACCGAGAGCAGAGTCGTGCCGAGCGAAGAGATGCGCGCGTTCACCGACTGCTGGGCGCCGCGGCCGAGCGCGACTACGGCGATCACCGCGCCTACTCCGATGACCACGCCGAGCATTGTCAGGAACGATCTCAGCTTGTTGGCGCGCAGCGCTCCCAGCGCGACCGAAACGATCTCGCCGATGAGCATGCTGTCGCGGCTCTCGATCTTTTTCATCAGCCCCCCGGGCCTCTGCCTCCGCCGCCGCCGCCACCGCCCGCTGCAGGAGTCGTCGTCTGCAGTCCACCGCCCGTCGCAGCGCGTGCACGCTGGACCTGCGACTGGCGATTGGCCTGCATCGTCGCCGATGCGAGGAGCGCGACGCTGTCACCCTCCTTCAATCCGTTCAAGACTTCCGTATAGTCAAAATCGCTGGCGCCCGTCCGGATGGAGCTCGGCACCCACTTGCCGGCGACCTTCGTGAATACGACTGCGCGCGTTCCACCACCAGCGCCGGAAAATCCCGCAGGGCCGGCGGCTCCGCCAGCTCCACCGCCAAAGCCCGATGGCGCGCCGCTCGCCGTGCCTCCGCCGAACTGCGCTCTGCGCGCAGCACGCCCGGCAGCAGATGTGTCGCCGCCAGTCTTCGCGAATGCAGCTCGTCTGGCTGCGCGCGCCGCCTGCGAAGTATCCCTGCCGGCGCCAGCGCCAGGACCACCAGCGCCACGATCGCCTGCCGCAACGCCGGCAGCTCCCGGAGTTCCCGAAGCGGCTGCCCCGCCGCGGCCCGCCGCTCTGCTGCGCTGCATTATCGCCTTTATCGAATCGGCGTTGAGTCCGAGCAGCGGCGCAACCGTCGCGAGATCCTTGGTGCTGCGGATGGCGTCATTCGGAACGGCAAGGACGTTTATCCGCTGCGAGACGATCATCGTCGCGTCGCCGTTCATTCCCGGCATCAGAGCCGCGTCCATATTCGTAAGCGAGATGAGAACCGCGAACATCGTCACGCTCGACTGTACCACCGCCTGCGGCTCGATCTTCTCTACCGTGCCCAAAAAGTTCCGGCCCGGATACGCGTCAACCGTCACCGTCGCGACCTGACCGGGATGGATGTTGCCAATGTCCGTCTCGTTCACCATCGCGCGCATTCTCACCTTGGTCAGATCGGCCATGTTGAGAATCGTCGTGCCGCCGCTCGCCGACGACGTCGCCGACGTGATGACGGATCCGAGCGATGCCGTCTTGGCGATGATGGTCCCGGAAATCGGAGCGCGCACCGTCGCGTCCTCCAGTCTCTGCTTCGCGAGATCCAGATTGGTCCGCGCGCCGACTACCGCCGAGCTCGCGTTGGCGTAGGTCAGCGTCGCCGCTTCATTTTCCTGCGCGGTGATGATGCGCTGATTGAACAGCTCGCGCGATCTCTTCAGCTGCGCCGCCGCTATCTGCTCGCTCACCCGCGCCGAATTGAGATTGGCAGCCGCCTGATTGTACTGGTTCTGCACGTCGCGAGCGTCGATCTGTACCAGCAGATCTCCCGTTTTCACCACGGAGCCGATGTCCACCGGCATTTTGGTGACAACGCCCGACGCCTTCGATTTCACCTCGACGACGTTGACCGGCTCGATCGCGCCGTTCGCCTGCGCGCTGACGACGATGTTCCGCCGCTCGACCGGAGCGAGCTGAATCGTGATGGCGTTATCGGTCGAGTTCTTCTTGCAGCCGCCAATCAGTGCAAGCGCCATCAGCGCTGTCATTCTATTCATCGAAGGGATCACTGGAGGTTCCTCCCGACGAGCGCTTCGATCTGCGCACGCGCGATGCGATAGTCATAGCGCGCGCTGATCAAGGC
>JALYYD010000264.1 GCA_030946775.1 Gemmatimonadota bacterium | reverse complement strand
ACAGATGGCACCGCAGATTAATTTATTACACCAGCGGCAATCATCTGCTCGCGCACCGCCGCCTCGATCTGTTTTCTCTCCAGTAGCCGGAACTCGCCGGTGTTGAGGATCTTCTCCACCAGCATGTCAGCGATCCCCGCGCCAAGCTCGGCCGGATCGTAGTGCTCGTTATCGCGCTCACCCCGCATTGCGGCGAGAAACGCCGAGAAGCCGTGCTTGTCCTTTACCTTCGCGGCGACAGTTCCCGATTCGAAGTTCATCACCACGAGCGACGGACGCGGATCCGCGGCGGTGCGGTTGAGTGGCTGCGAAACTGCACTTGCCGGAGTCGCCGAGGCAACGTCAGCAGGATACTGCGCTTTGGCCGGAAGGGAGACGATGGCGAGGGTCAGAGCGCAAAAAACGACTGCAGAGCGGGTTGATAGGAGTCTCATTTCGTTAGCGGATTCCGCCGCGGGTTGAAGGTCCGGCTGCGTTGGCGCAGCCACACGGTGAGCTTATCCCCGCCCCCCAACCGGCCAAATACGTCTTGTTACGTAGTCACAGCCCCGGGCCGCACCGCACAACCCTCTTTGCCGCCTGACACCATCCACGCAGCTGCTCGGCCTCCGCGGTCTCCCATTCTTCAGGGACGGGCGCGAGACGCCTTTTCTCCTCCTCGCTCTCGAAGCAAAGCCACCCGTTGGCAAAGACCGCCGACACACCCACCCGCCGGTGATTGAACCGGCGCCGGTCGGTCCAGACCCGGCGCTCTGTCGCCTGGGGGCGGAGCTCCGAGCGCCTTTCCGCCAGAACGCGCCGCTCCGCCTCGCGCCGTTCAGCGGCCGATGGCAGCACGAGCCAGACCTCCCACCGCTCCCCCTTCGAATCGGTGAAAGTCTTGTAGTTCATCGCACCCCGCCGCACGATGGTCTCATATCAATGTAAAATGCAGGACTGAGGCCACTTAGCCCCAAACACACGCGTAAAATCCGGACCGTCTTTCGTCGAAATATTTGTGATATGCCTTTCGACGAAGCCCTCGCTAAATCACAAAACACACGCTGGCTGGTCCGGGGGACGCCGAGTTTGACTTCATTGAGCGCTGGACTTATCGTCACGCCAATGCCGATCGCGATGCGCACCTCCGCCTACTACTGCTACCGCTACGTCCCGTCTCACGGGTCGAGTGGTAGGCGTCTGCGCGTGTAAGCAACAGCGACCGACACACCATCTCGCGGCCCGTGGATTCCTCCACGGGCCTTTTTGTTTTCCCGATCAGGAGCAGCAGATGACGACGACTGCGTCAACGGCCCCGAAAACCGAAGCGCTTCCCGCATTCATCGAGCAGAGCTACGCCGAATACGACGCGGAGTCGCACTCCGTGTGGCGGACTTTGTACGATCGCCGAGTGAGCGCTCTCCAGAAGACGGGCAGCTCCGTCTTCCTGCGCGGGATCGAGAGTATCGGACTCGACTCGCTTCACGTACCGAAACTCTCCGACGTGAATTCCTTGCTTGCCGCGCGCACCGGCTGGGCGGCGGTGGGGGTGAACGGATTCATCCCCGCAAAACAGTTTTTCAGCTGTCTATCGCTGCGAAGATTTCCGACGACGCTGAAAGTCAGGCCTCGCTCTCAGCTCGACTACCTGCCCGAGCCCGACATATTCCACGACGTGTTCGGCCACGTTCCGCTCCACGCGGATCCCGTTTTTGCCGACTTTCTCCAGCGGTTTGGAGCGCTTGCGGCTGCGGCGGAGACTGACGCGCAAACGGAAGAGATGGCGCGGCTGTTCTGGTTTACCGTCGAGTTCGGTCTCATCAGCGAGAATGATTCGATCAAGGTTTATGGCAGCGGTCTCATCTCCTCCCACGGCGACGCGGTCAACGCACTCGGCCCGAAATGCCGGCGGAGGAAGTTCTCCCTCGACGCGGTCATTTGCCAGCCATTTGAGATCGATCAATTTCAGGACGTGCTGTTCGTGGTGGATTCGTTCGACCAGCTCTTTGACGCAGTGGAGACGATGAGGACGCGAGTGCGCTGACACGCGGCCCTCCAAAGCTGCAAATTGTGCGTGATGAACCTGGCAGTCATTTCCGAACCGGCGGCGACGGGCCTTCAGTTCGCCGTCATCGGCGCGCTGCTGGCAGTAAGCGTTATTCTCACCAGGTCGTCTCAGAAGCTGAGTCTTCCCCTCGGACTGCTGTTCATCGTAATCGGAATCGCCGCCGGCTCGGAGGGGATCGCGCACATCCCCTTCGACGACTACGCGTTCGCATTCCGCGCCGGCTCCGGCGCGCTCGTCCTCATCCTGTTCGACGCAGGTCTCAACACACCCGTGCGCGAGCTCCGCAGAGTGGCGCTGCCGTCAGCGGTTCTCGCTACTGTCGGCGTGCTGGGCACAGCAGGAATTGTCGCCTCGCTCGCGCATCTCCTCGGGCTGGCGTGGGCTCCCGCGATTTTGCTCGGGGCCGTCGTGTCACCGACCGATGCCGCAGCCGTCGTCTCCGCCCTCCGCACCAGCGGCACGCATCTCAAGGATCGAATCGCTACCACGCTCGAGGTTGAATCGGGTCTCAACGATCCGATGGCTGTGATTCTCACGACCGTTCTAACCGAGAACCTCCTCCGGCCGGTTCACGGATTGGGTTGGAGCATCGCGGGCGAAGTGCTGCGTCACGTGATCATCGGGTGCGGGGCGGGAATCGCGCTCGGATATGCGGGGCGCCACTCTCTCCGCAGATTCCGGCTTCCGGCGAGCGGACTTTATCCCGTCTTCACGCTAGCGATCGCGCTGCTTTCCTTTGCTATCCCGACACTCATCGGCGGAAGCGGCTTCCTCGGCGTTTATACCGCGGCGATCATCCTCGGTTCGTCGCCGCTTCCCTACCGCTCCAGTCTGCTGAGAATTCACGATGCGCTCGCGTGGCTGGCGCAGGTGTCGATGTTCCTGATGCTCGGAATGCTCGTGTTCCCGTCGAGACTGCTGGCGATCGGACCAATCGGTCTCGCGGTCGCACTCGGCCTCGCCTTCGTCGCCAGGCCGGTTGTCGTCGCGCTCTGTCTCTTTCCCTTCCGCTACAAGAAGAAGGAAATCGGATACATCGGATGGGTCGGCCTCCGCGGCGCGGTGCCAATCATTCTTGCGACGTTCCCGGTGCTCAGCCACGCACCGGGCGCCGAGCGACTGTTCGGCATCGTGTTCATCGTTGTCGTCGTCAACGGAATACTTCCCGGGAGCACCGTTGCCTGGTTGACGCGCAAGCTCGGGCTGGAGGCGCGTGAGCCGCCAGCGCCGCCGGCCTTTCTCCAGATCGAATCGCACAATCCATTACTGAACGACCTGCATTCCTTTTTCGTTGACGAGGCGCTCGCGGTCGCGGGCTCGACGATCTCCGAGCTTCCGATGCCCGAGGGATCGGCGGTGTCAATGATCATTCGCAGCGGCTCGCTCATCGCGGCTACGCCGGATGTTCGCATCGAGCCGGGAGATCACGTTTACATCGTTGCCGTCTCTGAGAGCAGCCCGATGATCCGTCTGATGTTCGGCAGGCCCGAATCGAACGACTGACAGTCGCCGAAATCTCGGAGGCCGATACTTGCATTTCCGCGCAAGACTCAGGAGCGACCGCCCTATTTTTTCGCGGCCGACTTGGCGTTCCGCGCGACGGCGGCTTTCACGAGCGACTTGAACGCCCGTGCGTTCACGGTTTCGCCTTCGCGGATATCGATCGCTCGCCGCGTATTTCCCTCGAGGCTTGCATTGAAGAGCTGTGACGGGTCAGCCAGGCTGGCCCCGTAGGCGAAGGTCAACTTCACGACCTCCTTGTACATCTCGCCGGTGCAGATGATACCGTCGTGGGAAAAGACCGGAACACCGGCCGGATTCGACGGCTTCTTCCACTTCCGCTCCTCGACCATAGCGGGATCTGCTTCGAGAATGAGCGCGCGCATCCGGGCGAGAGTCGCCGGCCGCCAATCGCGCGACGACTTTGTCTCGGCCATCCGCTCAGTCTTGGACCGCATGACGGATTCGGAGGGAGTCGTTCAACAATCGAATTCGCGGCTTGTGGGGCCCGGACCGGCGGAGGTCAAGACCCGCCCACGCCGGGGACACGCTTCGGCCGCGGATTCTGCTTCGGGCCCGGGGTTGGCGCGTCGGGTTCTGTCGGGTTGATGCGATCGCGGCGCGCCGCACGTGAAGACGCCGAGCCGCCGCGAACCTGGAAGTTGTCTCTGTTATGGTCGTGATCGCTGTTATCGCGATCGAGCCGATTCTTCTCGCTGTTCTTGTCGGCCTCGTCGTGCTGTTCGCGCTGCTCGAACAGCCGCTGCTTGCCCGCCGTGTCGTGTGGGTGGCCTGTGTCCTCTGAAGTGCCACTGGGGCCTGAGTGCAGCTGCTCGAGAAACTTCGCGCGTGCAGTCGGACCCTGCATTCCCTCTGCGTGCTGCTGCGCACCTTTCTGCCTGCCCTGCTTTGCGCCCTTGCCCCGCGGGGGATCGAAGGGGACGGGGTCCTTCCGGTCGTCTGCCATTTGCTGCTCCTGGTTGTCGCCCCTGTGCGAGAACGCGAGTGACACTCGCGTTGGTTGCACGGGTGACGCGCGGCCGAACGGTGCAATGAACATACCGCGCGCATGATGTGTGATTGGTGTCGTCACCGGTGTGCGTGGACCGGTGCAACTTGTCCTACGACGCTGCTGCGAGCGCGTCGCGCACCGTCGCGAGACGGCGTTGAACTCGTTCGCGGTCGTGCGGCGACTCTATCGTTCGCTCGGCGAGCTCGGCGATCCTTTGAACGTGTTCGCGCAACACCTCGCGCCGGTTGTGACTGACGGTCAGATTGGAAATTGCGTGCAACGCCCCGAGCATTCGTAACACGATTGCCGCATTGCCCTGCGCGCTGCATCGAATCTGATCGAACGCGTCGTCCAGCACGCTCTCGAATGTCGGTCCAATCGCTATCACCCGCAGTTCCCCATTTTCGTAGCGACGCGACGATGGGATTGGCCGAGACGCAAGGCGCGCCAGGATCGTGGTCAGATAGTCAACGCACATCACCGCCGTCGTGGTGTCGTTGATTCCCGGTGAAAGCGCGCGCAGCGCCATATCCACGATCTGTCTGATTCCGAAGCCGACATCCTGTTCCACGGTGCGATGATGATGTATCTCATATGCCTGACGAAGCGCGGCTACGACGGACGGCGCCGGTGGCTCTTCCGTTGCGAGCGAGGCGAGCGTCGTATCACGCACGACAAACTCGCCGATACCGCGTTCCATTCGCACCACGGTATGATGGTTCCGCGCCACGCCCAGCAGCGCATCGTTGTCGACGCTTTGGATGTAGCCGCTCCGCTTGGCGGGAACGGCCTGCCACTTTCGCTCGGGGAGCGGCTGGGGTGTCTGATCCTCATCGTAATCCGCGAGCCCGTGCCCGAGATGTTCCGGGAACAGCCGGTCAACAGCCGCGATAGTCTCGTCGGACACGGAGGCGATGATCGTCGACGCCTGAATCGACGATGCGATGTGGTGAATGAAGAAGATGAGAACGCTTATTCCGCCGACCGCCAGCACGACGCCGAACAGCACGGCTACGCTCGGAATGAATCGTCCTTCGTCGGTGCTCCGAATGGTGCGCAGCACGATTAGACAGTAGACATAGATACCGGCAAAGATTCCCAGCACCACCTGGGTCACGCGATCGCGCATGAAGTTTCGCAGAATGCGCGACGTGTATTGGCTCGACGCCAGCGCCAGGACGACTAGCGTCATTGAAAATGTGACGCCCACAACAGTCATCATCGAGCCAGCGATGGTGGACAACATTCCGCGGGCGCTGTCCGCGCCCGCGCCGAACAGCCGCGGCCAGCGCGCCATCCAGGGCTTCGGTCCGGCGGAGTCGGTCGCGATCAAGGCGATGGCGACTGCAATGCTGATCGCGACAATCAGCGATGGCACGAACCAGAAGCTTTCCCGCAGCCCCGTCCAGAACCTCTTGGCGCGCATCGTCACTTCCTAACGGCGCCGAAGGTCATTCGCGCGGGACACGCTGCTGTGGGCGATTGTCAGCGAGCACCGCTCTCGCCGTCGCGACCACATGCTCGACCGTGAATCCATAATGCGCCATCACCACCGGCCCCGGCGCTGATGCGCCAAAATGGTCCACGCCGATGATTGCACCTCGTGGCCCCACATAGCGCTCCCATCCGAATGGGGACGCCGCCTCAACGCTCACCCTCGCCTGCACTGCCGGCGGAAGCACGCTGTCCCTGTACTCGAGCGACTGCGCAGCGAACAATTTCCACGACGGCATCGACACAACGCGGCAATGTACTCCTCCGCCGGTGAGCGCCTCGTGCGCGGCAAGCGCGAGTGACACCTCCGAACCTGTCGCGATCAGAATCAGCTCCGGTTGCGCTCCACGATCCGCGTCAATCAAGACGTAAGCACCGCGCGCAGTGCCCGCGGCGGGGGCGAGTGTCCCACGATCGAGTATCGGCAGCTTCTGCCGCGTGAGCACCAATCCAACGGGCCCGCCAGTGTGCTTCATCGCGATCCGCCACGCCTCGACGGTTTCGTTGGCATCGGCGGGACGAAACAACAGCATGTTCGGCATTGCCCGGAGGCTCGCGATCTGCTCGACCGGCTGATGGGTGGGGCCATCCTCTCCGATTGCGATGCTGTCGTGCGTCCACACGTAGATGACGTGCGCGTTGCTCAACGCAGCCAAGCGTATGCTCGGGCGCATATAGTCGGAAAAGGTGAGAAAGGTCGCGCCGAAAGGAATCACGCCTCCGTGATGCGCCATCCCCGTGAGGACGGCCGTCATCGCGTGCTCCCGAATACCGAAATGGATGTTGCGTCCTCCGTATCCCCACGCACCTCCAGCCATTCCCTGTGTCGGCGGCGTTTGTCCGGCTTCTTCGGTGTCCGGACTTTGGAAGTCACCCTTCCCCTTGAGCGCGGTGCGGGTCGACGGATCGAGATCGGCCGATCCGCCGATCAGATTGGCAACAGACTCGGCAATCGCCGCCATCGCCTTTCCACCGGCGTCACGCGTAGCCATCTCACCGTCGCTCGGCGTGAACACAGGCAGCTTGTCATCCCAATTCGGAGGAAGTTCGCCCGCGATTGCCCGGTCGAACGCGGCGGCGAGCTCAGCGTGCTCGGCCCGGTACGAGTCCATCGCTTCCTGCCACCCGACGCGCAAGCGCCCGCCGCGGTCGCGGACTTTATCGAATTCTCGCTGCGCGTCCTCCGGCACCAGAAACTTTTCGTCTTCGGGCCAGCCGTACGCCCGCTTGGTAAGCCGCACTTCGTTTTCACCAAGCGGCTCCCCGTGCGCTTCGAAGGTGTCGTGCTTGTTCGGGCTCCCGAATCCGATGTGCGTGCGCGCAATGATGAGTGACGGACGCTGTTCATCGGCGCGCGCGGCGGTGAGCGCCGCATCGACCGCTGCGACGCTCATTCCGTCGACCTCCTGCACCTGCCAGCCATAAGCAGCGAAGCGCGCGCCAACATCCTCCGAAAACGTGATGTTCGTCGTGGCTGAAAGCGTGATCTTGTTCGCGTCATAAAGAACGATGAGACGGCCAAGACGTAGATCGCCGGCGAGTGACGC
>JALYYD010000247.1 GCA_030946775.1 Gemmatimonadota bacterium | reverse complement strand
GTCGGCCACGAACACGACTCCGTCAACGCCCTGCAGCACGAGGCGCCGCGTCGCCTGGTAATAGACCTGTCCCGGGACGGTGTAAAGCTGAAAGCGCGTCGCGAATCCGGATATGCTGCCAAGATCGAGAGGAAGGAAATCGAAGAACAGCGTGCGGTCGGTCTCCGTCGCGAGCGAGACCATCTTGCCCTTTCTATCTTCGGGAAGCTGAGAATACACGTGCTGCAGATTAGTCGTCTTTCCGGACCTTCCTGGTCCGTAATAGACGATCTTGCAAGTGATCTCGCGGCTCTGGTAGTTGACGACTGGCATCTCTCAGCTCACTCGATTGGGCCAAAAAGCGCGTCGAGACTGCGATTGAGATCGCCCTCGAAATCTCCGTGCGGCGCCGCCGGGGGTGCCGCCGACTTCCAGCTTTCCTCGAGCGCGAGGCAAAAATCACCGAAATACATCTCCACCATCCCGATCGAGCTGTCGGCCTCGAACACGCCGACGAACAGGTAGTCACTGCCGCCGACGGCGCAGCTTCCCATATAGAGCTGCCGCTCGCCCCCTGCGTGGTGCAGCTCTCCGAATGGCTTTCCATCGAGCTGCCTGCCAAGCTCGCGAGACGACGCGTTGATCGCCGACGCGAGCGCGCACACCGTCATCACGTCCTCGGGGCCGGCGAAACCGAATTGCGCGACGACTCGGCCGGTCGAGAGAAGAACCACTCCGCTCCTGAGACGCGCATCTTCAATGAACCTGCGAAATGGCGCGTCCACCCACTGCTCGCCAACAGTGAGACCGGTCACGTCGCGCTCCGGGCGCCGGTCAGCATGTCGAGGCGGATGCGCCCCACATTGGCGGTTGGCTCGAGCAGCGCGACGAGAACGATCTCGCCGCAGCCCACTACACAAAGCTGTCCCTGCTCCGCCTCGAGTCTCATGAGCGCGGGCGCGCCGAGCGCAGCGGCGGAGGACGCGCTGCCGGACCTCGCGTAGAGGAAGGATGCGAGCGCGGCGATGTGCTTGTGCGCGTTCGCGTCGGAGGTAGCCTGCCCGCCTCCGTTCTCGATTATCAGCCCGTCAGCAGCTCCGGCAGTCATCGCTAGCGTCACACCGGGGAGACGAGCAAGATGCCGCAGAGTCTCGGTGAATGGAGTCATCGCTCCCCTCTCTGCAGCCACTCTTCGGCCCGGGTCGCGGAACGCTGAAGAACCTTTCGCACCAGGCCGTGCGGCTCTTCCGCCGATGCGGCGATGAGCACGATCGACTCATTCGCCACCGGAGCGAGGGCGATGGTCGCGTCTGGCGTTTCGATCACCAGTGACTTCCACGCGCCCAGCCGCAGATGGCTCATCGCCCGGCCAACTTCGCCGCCAATGCCGGAGAGCGCGGCCCCGATCGCAGCGCCCGCCTCGCGTCCCTCAGCGTCGAGGTACGAGCCGGCGGCGTGCGCGCCTTTCGCGTCAACGAGCAGCGCTGTGAGATCGGCGTCCCCAAGCGTTTCGGCGAACAGAGTCCGCGCGTCGTCATGCATTTGCGGGCTCCTCAGCGACCGCGACGATAACGAGGCCGGTAGTGATCATTCCGTAAATAACACGTGCGACGTCGAATTCGCTGATTGCCAGATCGATCGCGATGGCGCGAAGATTGGAAACGCCGTCCACCAGACTTAGCACTTCCCACTCCCGCGGGAGCAGATCGATGAACGACTGCGGTCCGTCCTTGAGCGGCGCAAGGCGCGGCACCACGGTGCCGTCGGGAACCCGGTCCGTCATCCGCGACCACTCGTCGATGCGGCGCGCGCCCTCCATCAGAAGAGACTCGGTCGAGACTCTCACCGCGGTGTCTTTCCGGATCGGGCGCGGCGGCTCCTCCGCGAAAGAGAAGAATCCCTCCGACCAGGACATCAGATCAAACACCACCGTTTCGATCTGCTGCCTCATATACCGGTCAATGTCGCGCGCGGCGACGACGCCGTTGGCGACGAGAATCTCCCCGACCCGCCGCTTGTCGCCGGCGCGCTGCATCGCGGTGGCGCGGGAGAGATCATCGGCGGTCACCTTCCCCGAGTTCTCGAGCAGCGTGCCGAGCAGGTGAGGATTGCTCTTCATCGTGGCAGCGACGACAGTGCCGGAATCGAAGTACACTGCTCCTTCGTTCTCCCGCTGCTGCGAGAAGACCCGCAGCACTCCACTCTTGCGGCTCAGATCGAGCAGCTGAAAGACGTCGTGAATGCCGAGCTCCTTGAGCGGTCCCTCGATCGGCATCAGCCAACCTCCGCCGGCAGCGCGGCGAGGTGTGCTTTCGCGGCGGTCTGATCGGGATCGAAGCGAATCACTCTCTCGAACGCGCGTCTTCCATCGGCGTCGCGGCCCATCTCGAGCAGAGTCTCGCCGAGGAGTATCAGTGCGCCGAAGTGATAGATGTCGGTATGGAGCACTCTCACCAGCACGTTGAGCGCGGCGCGGCTCTCGTTCTTCCGGCGGTACAGCGACACGAGCTCAAGCTGCGCATCCTGGTTCGACGCATCGAGCTCGAGCGCCGCTCTCAGCTCCGCCTGCGCCTCGGCGTCGTGGCCCGCGGCGATGAGAGCGCGGGCAAGCGCGACGCGCGTGGGTACGTTGCGCTTGTCGGCGGCGCTGCTGCGGCGAAGCAGCTCGACCGCGCGCGCGTGCTCGCCGAGTGAGGTGTGCAGCTCCGCGGCGTAAGCGAGAGCCGGCGCGCCGGCATCGGTGGAGTCAATCGCGCTCGCGAGCGCCTCGCGCCCGGTGCCGACCGAGCCGGTGGAGATGCGCGCTTCGGCGGCGATGAGAAGATCGAGCGGCGTCAGCTCTTTGTCGGCGACGAGCCATTCGGCGAGCGTGAGCGCTTCATCTGCCCTGCCGAGCGAGAGCAGCGACTGCGCTGATCCGCGCAGACAATTGCGGTTCCCCGGCTCAAACTCGAGCGAGGAGTTGAATCTCTCCAGCGCCTCGCCGTGAAGTCCCTGGGCGCGAAAAGTCTCACCGGAAAGGAGCAATCCCTCGATGCGATCGCCTCCGCGCGACTGCACGCGCGCGATCTCGGCGTGTGCACGGTCGAGCAATCCCTTCGACAGATAATCACGCGCCAGAGTGTACGACCCCAGCGCCGTTTGCGGTTCGCGCGGCGCGTGCTCGGCGGGGGCGAACAGCTCCTCGAGGATCGCAGGATCGAAGTGGAAATCCGGAATCCCCTCTCCGGTACCGATCGGCTCGGAGAGTGCGGGCCCAACGAAGATCGCCGTCTCCTCGTGCGGAAGCTCGATCGAGAGAGCGAGCTTCTGCGCGGAATAGATGGGATCGAGTGCGAGCGCCTGCTTCGTCTCCCTGAGCGCGCCGTTGAAATCGCCCAGCCGCGAAAGCGTGAAGCTCATGTTGTAGTGCGCTTCGGCAAACGCGTTGTCCGACTGAATGGCGCGCGCGAACGCGTTGCGCGCCTCCTCGAACTTCTCGAGCTCGACGAGGATCAGCCCGACGCCGTTCCAACCCACGGGATGATCGGGCTTGAGCCGGATGACCTGCCGGTAGCTCTCGAGCGCGAGGTCGAGATGTTTTTGCTTGAACAGCACGAGCGCGAGGTTGAGCCGCGCCTCCATCGGGCATTTCGTGCTCTGCAGCGCGCGCCTGAATCCGTTCACCGACCCGCGCGCGTCACCCTTGTGCCAGAGCACCACGCCGAGGTTGTTGTGCGCGAATGGATATTGTTCGTCGAGGGCGAGCGCTTCCTGATAGCGTGCTTCAGCCTCATCGTGCCGCCCCAGCATCTGCAGCGCTGCACCGTGATCGTTGAGAACTTTGGGTGTGTGCGGAAAGCGGGAGACGAGCCGCTCACAGGTATCGGCCGCGGACTGTGCATCGCGGCGAATGAGATGGAGCTCGAGAATGCCTTCGAGCGCCGCCGAATCACTGCCCGACGTCGCCGCGCGCTCGTAGGCGCGGATCGCCTCGTCGTAATAACCCTTCTGGCGATACGCGAGCCCGAGCGCGATCTGGCTCGGCCCGTCGGCGACAGCTCCCCCCGAAGGGGTCGTGAGCGCGGCGCGGGGCGTTTCCAGCGAGAGATTCGCCTGCGCGCGCGTGAGCGTAGGGTTCAGCGCCAGCGCCTTCTTGTTCGCATCCGCCGCCTCGTCGTTGAGACCGAGATCACCGAGTATGAAGCCGAGCAGATACTGAGCATCCGGATTTTCCGGATGGAGCACGACGGAACGTCTCACCGCCCGCAGAGCTTCTTCGCTCAGGCCGCGATTGTACAGAGTCTCGGCGAGCAGATAGTGAACGACCGAGCTCTGCGGATCGAGGCCGAGCGCGCGCTCGAAGAGCGACTGCGCGTTGCGCAAATCGCCCGAAGTCTTTTCGGCGATGCCGCTCTGCACCAGCGCTTCAATGTCTTCCGGATTGTTGGCCAGGCGCGTCGCGAGCTGCTCGATGCGGCGCTGCAGCGTTCCTGATTCTCCGTACGCGATTTCGAGGTTGCGCCGGGCTACACGCATCCGTTCGTCGAGCGCGAGGGCGTGCGAGAACGCGGTTATCGCCTCCTCAGCCAGCCCTTTTCTGTAGTAGAGAACGCCGAGGTTGTTGTACGCTCCGGCGTCAGAGGGCTCGATGCGTCGCGCGAAAGAGCGAAGCACCTCGAGCTCGTCACCGCTGAGCGCCCTTCGAACCATCATTCCTCAGGCGACGCGAACGGCGCTGAAAATCGCCTCGAACGAACCCTCGTCCGGAACAAGAACGAAATAGCCGCGCAGCAGCTCGGCTGGATCCTTCATCGCGAATTCGGTCTCCACGCACAGCACCGGCTTGAGCTCCTCATCATCGGGAAAGACTTTCCCGAGCGCGCGTCCGGTCTCGCCCTCGACGAGCTTTGGTGGAGACGGCAGCAGCCGCATTCCCAGGAACTCGCTCAGCGCGGTGAGGTACGCGCCGCCGATAATGTTCCCAGCTTCGCTGACGGCCGACTTCTCAACGTCGCCGTCGGGAGTGGCCGGATCGTGCGCTCTGCCGAGCATTCGTTCGGCGAGGCGGTGCGACCCGTCGCTGGGAAGAATGAGAGCGGTGCGGCCGCGAATGGAGCCGGAGATGTCCATCATCACGACGACCACGTTCTCGCCCGGGAAGCAGGCGCGGCGCGCCTCGTCGTCGGGAACAATGAAGCGTATCGTCGGAACGCTGATCATTATCCGTCCGCCGGTAAGAGTGGAGAGCGCGGTGGCGGCGTGGCCGGCGCCGATGTTCGCGACCTCTCTCAGCGCGTCGAGCCGCGCCGCGGAAAACTCATTCCGATCCGGTTGTGTTGACGTCATCTAGAGGAGCGCCGTCGGGTCGATGATGAGCGCCGGCGCGCCGTCACCGAGAATGGTCGCGCCGCTGAACATCAAGCTTTCATCTCCCGCGGCGTCGAACTGTTTCATCACAATTTCCTGCTGCCCCACGAACTCATCCACGATCAGCCCCGCCCGGCGGTCAGCCAGCTCCATCATCACCACCTGCGATTCAGCGCCGGCGGCGCGTGCGAGCCCTACGCGGTCGCGCAGGCGGATCGCCGGAATTGCTTCGTCCCGGATGACGAGCACCTCTCTTCCCTTGACCTTCTGCAGCATTCCCGGCGCAAGCGAGAATGTTTCCACCACGTGCGTCAGCGGCAGGGCATAAACCTCCGCCTCGACGCGCGCGAGCAGGGCGCGTGAGATGGCGAGCGTCAGCGGAAGGCGAAGCGTCACCGTCGTCCCGCGTCCGGGAACGGTGCGCACGTCGAGAGATCCGCCGAGCCCGCGGATCTTGGTGGCGACGATGTCGAAGCCGACTCCGCGGCCGGAGATGTCGGTGACTTTTGCCGCCGTAGAGAAGCCGGGGCGTGAGATGACGCGGATCAGGTCCTCATCCGAAAGCGTGGTAGTTCCCTCCTCGATCAGCCCCAGCTCGATTGCGCGCGGGAGCACGAGATCGGGCTCGATTCCGCGCCCGTCATCGGATACGCGAATCAGCACCGTCGAGCGGTCGCGCTCGGCAGTGAGCGTAAGGCGCGCCACGGCCGGCTTGTCGCGCGCGAGCCGCTCGTCGGGAAGCTCGATGCCGTGATCGAGCGCGTTGCGCAGCAGATGCAGCACCGGCTCGCCCACCTCCTCGAGCATCGAGCGATCGAGCTCGATGTCCTTGCCTTCGATCGTAAATTCGACGCGCTTGCCGAGCGCGTGCGCCGTGTCGCGAACGACGCGCGGAAAACGGTCGAACACCTGCCACACGGGCAGCATCCGGATGGACATTATCTCGTTCTGGAGATTTCCAATCAGCTGTGACGCCTTGAGCGTCGCTTCCTCGAGAGCGGCGTCGTTCACCGCGGCCGCGATCAGAGCGAGACGGTCGCGCACGATAACGAGCTCTCCCACCGCATTCATCAGGTTGTCGAGACGCTTCGCGTCGATGCGCACGTGACGCGGAGCGTGCTCTATCTTCGCCGCCGTTCCCTTGCTCTCGGCGAGAACCTGAAACTCGGCTGTGAACGTAAGCGGCTCTTCCGGCTCCTGCGCCAGCTCGCGAAGCTGATCGACGACGGTGGTGACAACGAGATCGCGCGGCTTCTCCGACGTCGCCAGGTCAATGGATGTCTCGAGCGCGTCGGAGGCTGTGAACAGCGCATCCATCACTTGGGTAGTGACGAGAATGTTTCCCGTCCTCAGCTTGTCGAGAAGATTCTCCAGCTCGTGCGAGAGCTCGGTAACCGACTTGTATCCCATCGCCCCGGACATTCCCTTGATGCTGTGCACGGCGCGGAAAAGCTCGTCAACGGCCTCCGAGTTGGCGTCGCG
>JALYYD010000240.1 GCA_030946775.1 Gemmatimonadota bacterium | reverse complement strand
GGCAAGTCCCTTCTTCGCCTGGATCGCCGTGATCGCCGCCGTCAGGGTCGTCTTGCCGTGATCGACGTGGCCGATCGTGCCGACGTTTACGTGTGGCTTCGTACGCTCAAATTTCGCTTTGCTCATTTCCGTCCTCTTAATTGCTGCTGCGTTTCACAACAAGCTCGCGATCGGGATTGAACCGATGACCTCACCCTTACCAAGGGTGTGCTCTACCAACTGAGCTACGCGAGCGGCTGACACCGATACCGCACTCATCCCTGGACACAACTTGCAACCGGCGAACCTTCCGCCGTCCTACCCGAGAGCGGGAGACGGGACTCGAACCCGCGACATCAAGCTTGGAAGGCTAGCGCTCTACCAACTGAGCTACTCCCGCGTACGACGGTCAATCTCCCAACCAGAAGCAAAAAACCCCTCGCCCCTCTAAAAATGGTGGGGGAAGGATTCGAACCTTCGAAGGCGTTAGCCGGCAGATTTACAGTCTGCTCCCGTTGGCCACTTGGGTACCCCACCCACTTTGAAACTCCAAGCAACCGAACCACTCTATTTAGACGCTCTCCGGCTAGCCAACTGAGGTAACCAGCAGAGCTGACGGGGAGAATCGAACTCCCAACCTGCTGATTACAAATCAGCTGCTCTGCCAATTGAGCTACGTCAGCATACAGCGATTCTGCGCAAGCCTTGAAAAGTAGCCGACTTACACAGCACAGTCAACCCGATTTCGGGAATCCCGGAACGGGTATTGCCGCATAGGATTCCGCCCCCCTTTTCGCACCGGTTCGAGCCACACGGCGGCGAGGCTCGGCCACCCTGAGCGGCCGGCCCAAATTGGGCTCTTTTTTGGCCCACCAGACAGCGAGGACACGCATTGAGGCTTTCCCTCCGGTTCATAGTACCACTTCTGCTCGCTCTTACGGCACTGGCTTATGCCGTAATGCCGCTCGCCGACTCGCTGACGGTCCGATGGTTCGTCAAGGATCTGGACCTCCGCGCCAGCCTGATCGCCCATAGCGTCGACGAGCCGATCCAGAGTCTCATCGCCGTCGGGAACACCAAACGGGTCGTCCAATTCTTCGAGCGGATCACCCAGGACGAGAGACTCTACGCGATGGCGTACTGCCCAACCCCCGACGCCGCGCCGATCGCCACGCACACGCTGCCCAAGGCGATCAACTGTCAAAACCTGGCAACGTTTTCCGACCGGTCCGGCCACCTGCTCTCCAAGCCTGACGGGCCTCTCCTCATATCGATCAGAGAAATAGGAGATCTCGAAGCACCACTTGGAAAACTGGTCCTCGTCCAGGACATGAGCTTCGTGAACCGCCGAAGCGAAGAGACGAAGCGCTACCTGTTCTACTTTTTCATTGGGCTGGGTGCCGTCGTTTCGCTTCTTACCGTCATCATCGCACAGATAAGCTGGCGCGGCTGGGTGGCTGGAGTGAGAACGGTTCTCAGCGGTCACGAGCTCGGCTCACCCTCCGCTCTCACAGGCCACGCGGAGCTCCGTCCGATCGCCGACGATTTGCGCACCCTCATTCGCGATCTCGAAGCCGAGCATCGGCTGCGGGACGAATCGCAGGTGGCGTGGACGCCGGTTTCTCTGCGTGAAATTCTTCACCGCGAGCTGCGCGACGAGGAAGTGATCGTCGTCTCCAATCGCGAGCCGTACATCCACGTCGCGCAGGGCGACGAAATCGTCGTGCAGCGTCCCGCGAGCGGGCTGGTGACGGCGATGGAGCCGATCATGCGCGCGTGCTCGGGAACGTGGATCGCCCACGGCAGCGGCAGCGCCGACAGACGGGTAGTGGACGATTGCGATCTCGTCGGGGTTCCCGCGGAGGCCCCCGCCTATCAGTTGCGCCGTGTCTGGCTCACCGAGGAGGAAGAACGCGGCTATTACTACGGTTTTTCCAACGAGGGACTGTGGCCGCTCTGCCACATCGCGCACGTGCGGCCGGCGTTCAGGGGATCCGACTGGAAGCAGTACGTAAAGGTGAATCAGAAATTCGCGCAGGCGGTGGTGGCAGAGGCGCGTTCACCCGATCCGGTGGTGCTCGTTCAGGACTATCACCTCGCACTGCTGCCGCGAATGATTCGCGAGGCGCTGCCGAACGCGACGGTGATCACCTTCTGGCACATTCCGTGGCCGAACCCCGAAGCATTCGGCATCTGTCCGTGGCGGGAGGAGCTGCTCGACGGCCTCCTCGGCAGCGACATTCTCGGTTTTCACACTCAATTCCACTGCAATAATTTTCTCGATACCGTGGACCGTCTGCTCGAAGCGCGGGTGGACCGCGAAAACTTCAATGTTTCGTATATGGGCGGCCTGACGGCGGTGAAGCGATATCCGATATCGATCGAGTGGCCGACACCGCCGGAGCTGGTGGCAAAATCCGTTGACGATTGCCGCGCAGAAGTCAGATCGCGGCACAATCTCCCCGCCGATCATCTCGTCGGACTCGGCGTCGACCGTTTCGACTACACCAAAGGAATCGAGGAGCGCTTCCGCGCCGTCGAGCGTCTGCTCGAGGAGAATCCCGAGTGGATCGGCAAGTTCTCGTTCATTCAAATCGCCGCTCCGACACGCGCGTCGATCACCGAATACAGGGACTACAACGCCCGTGTGCGAGAGGTCGCCGACGGCATCAATGCGCGGTTCACTCCCACCGGCCCGCCATCGATCATTCTCGTCGCCGAGCACCGCGAGCCGCTGCAAGTTTACGAGTATTACCGCGCGGTGGAGCTGTGTTTCGTGAGCAGTCTGCACGACGGGATGAATCTGGTCGCCAAGGAGTTCGTGGCGGCGCGGGACGATGATCGAGGCGTTCTCATCCTCAGCCGGTTCACCGGCGCCGCTCGCGAGCTGCCGGAAGCTCTGATCGTAAACCCGTATGACGTGGATCAATGCGCGGCTGCGCTCCACACCGCGCTGTCGATGCCGGCTTCCACTCAGCGAGCGAGAATGCAGCTCATGCGCGGATTGGTCGCGGAGTTCAACGTCTACCGCTGGGCCGGCAGAATGCTTCTCGACGCGGCGGTGATCCGGAGAAGAAAGCGCGTCGTGGAGCGGTCCGCGCTGACGATGAGGCACACGAGGCGCGCCGACCGGCGTGCCTCACCGCGGGGGGAGGTCTGACTGCGTCGCGTCGCGCCGCCGCGAATTTGCGGCGCATACCAGATGCCCGGCCGGAGTGGGCCTACTTTTTTGACTTCGACGGCACGCTGGTGCATCTCGCGCCGGCACCCGGCGAGGTGCGGCTCGATGCGGACTTCCGCCACGTTCTCGAGCAACTCTACCTCTTCACGGGCGGCGCGATCGCGATCGTAACGGGGCGCTCGATCGCGGACATCGACCGGCTCTTTCCGGAAGAGCCCTACCCTGTCGCCGGCCAGCACGGGTTCGAGCTGCGGGGAAGCGCGACGACAAGCGACGAGACCGACTCCACGCGCCTGACCGCGGCAGTCGATGAGCTTGACGCGATCGTCTCGGCGCACGATGGTCTTCTCCTCGAGCGGAAGGGTCATTCGCTCGCGCTCCACTACCGCGCCGCGCCGTCGCTCGGCGGATACGCGCATCGGCTCGTGCGCAGATTACAGCGGGAGCTTGGGGACGATTATGCCGTCCAGTCGGGCAAACGAGTCGTCGAGCTCAGGCCCGCGGGACACGACAAGGGAAGAGCGATTTTGAATTTCATGACGCAGGAGCCGTTCGCAGGAAGGCTGCCCATCTTCGTCGGCGACGACGCCACCGACGAATCGGGATTCGCGGCGGTCAACGCCGCCGGTGGCCACTCGCTCAAGGTCGGCCCGGGGCCGACGTGCGCCGAGTTCAGGTTCCCGAACGTGGAGGCGGTGCGAAACTGGCTGCAGCGCGCGGTGGCACCGGAGGCATCACGATGAATTCGCTGCACGATGTCGCGGCATCACTGGAGTTGGGTCTGATCGGTAACGGCTCGGTGGCGGCGCTCATCGACCGCTCAGGAACGATGGTGTGGGGATGTCTGCCGCGCCTCGACGGCGACCCGACATTCTGTTCGCTGCTCAAGGGAGAGTCCGACCCCGATCACGGATTCTTCGCCATCGAGCTTTGCGACGTGGCAAGTGTCGAGCAGGAGTACTTGATGAACACGGCGGTTCTCGTCACACGCGCCGTGGACAGTCACGGCGGCGAAATCGAGATCACTGATTTCTCTCCCCGCTTTCGTCAGTACGGCCGCGTGTTCTGCCCGATGTCGTTCGTGCGGCGGGTGAAGCGCGTCTCGGGAAATCCGCGCGTGCGCGTTCGCGTTCGCCCATCGGCGGGGTACGGAGAGCGCCGCTGCACGGCGACGTTCGGGAGCAATCACATCCGATACGTCGGCGGGCCGGTAGTGCTGCGACTGACCACCGACGCGTCGATAATGGCTCTCCTCGAGGAGAACCCGATTCGCGTCGAGGATACCCTGACGTTTCTGCTCGGGCCCGATGAAACAGTGCAAGAGTCGGTGCGCGATGTCGGCCGCCATTTTATGGAGCAGTCGATCACGTACTGGCGTGGATGGGTCAGATCGCTCGCCATCCCGTTCGAATGGCAGGACGCCGTGATACGCGCCGCGATCACCCTCAAGCTCAACGTCGTGGAGGACACGGGGGCGATAGTCGCGGCGGTGACGACGTCGATCCCCGAAGCACCCGACAGCGGCAGAAACTGGGATTACCGCTATTGCTGGGTCCGCGACGCATACTTCGTAGTGAATGCGCTCAACCGGCTCGGCGCAACACGGACGATGGAGCGCTATCTCAGCTTCATCCTCGGCATCATCGCCACCACGGAGAGCGGGAGGCTGGCGCCTCTCTATGGAATCACGGGCGGCCGAGTCCCCGATGAACACCCGGCGCCGTCACTGACGGGATACCGCGGAATGGGCCCGGTAAGAATCGGGAATCAGGCGCACATTCAGGAACAGCACGACGTCTATGGCTCGGCGATTCTCGCCGCGCCGCACGTTTTCTTCGACCGGCGTCTGGTGCGCAGCGGAGATGAAGTCCTGCTCACGTCGCTCGAGGTCCTGGGCGAGAATGCGGCGGCGCTGTTCGACAAGCCCGACGCCGGCATCTGGGAGCTGCGCGGAGTAAAGCGCGTTCACACATTCTCGGCGATGATGTGCTGGGCCGGCTGCGACCGCCTGGCGAGAATATCGAAGCACCTCGGACTGCGCGGAAAAGCGGAACATTGGAGCTCGCGCGCAGCCGAGATTCACTCGGTCATCTGCGCGCGCGCGTGGAGCCGGGAGAGGCAGAGCTTTATGGCAACGCTCGACGGAGACGCGCTCGACGCCAGCGTCCTGAGAATGAACGAGATTGGATTTCTAAACGCGTCGGATCCCAGGTTTTCAGCAACTCTCACCGCGGTCGAGCGCGAGCTGAAGCGGGACGGATTCATCCGCCGGTATTCTGAAGCAGATGATTTCGGAACTCCGGAGAACGCGTTCATCGTCTGCACGTTCTGGTACATAAACGCGCTGTTCGCCATCGGCCGCTGCGACGAGGCGCGCGAGCTGTTCGAGCAGGTGCTGTCGGTGCGGACGCGCCACGGACTTCTGGCGGAGGACCTCGACCCGCGCACCGGCGAGCAGTGGGGAAATTTCGTGCAGACTTACAGCATGGTCGGAATCATCGATTCCGCGGGCCGTCTTTCAGCGCGGTGGGACCAGGCGTACTGACGAGCAGCGCCGTTCGCTGTTAGCCCAGCTTCTTCCAGCGTGTCCCTGAAGGACCGTCTTCGATTGCAATTCCGATTGCGGTAAGCTCGGCGCGAATCGCGTCGGCGCGTGGAAAATCACCGGCGGCGCGAGCCGCCTTTCGCTCGGCGAGCTTGGCTTCGACTGTGGCGGCGAGCGCCGCATCAGGCGCCTCGCTCTCGGGGATCAGGTCGAAGACTCCATTGAGACGCTCGAACACTTCCTGCGCGCGCCGAAGCGCCGCCTTGTCGGTGCCGTCGCGATCGAGCTCGGCGTTCGCTTTTCGAATGAATGTGTGAAACACTCCCAGCGCGGCCGGAGCGTTGAGATCGTCGGAAAGCTCGGCGATCGCCTGCGCTTCGGCCTCGTCGGCTGCCTTCGCCAGCTCGCTCGTCCCGCCACGCGCTGAGGCGAGGCGCGACGCGAACTCGCCGATGCGACGCGTTCCTTCCTGCGCCGCTTCGAGTGCTTCGCCGGAAAGATTCAGCTGCTTCCGGTAGTGCGTCGAAAAAACGAAGTGACGGAACGCGGCAGCCGAAATGCCTTGCGCGCGGAGGTCGTCCACCGTGGCGACATTACCGATGCGCTTCGCCATCTTGGTGCCGTCGGTGAGGAGGAACTCGCCGTGGCACCACAGTCTCGCGAACTGCTTTCCGCTCGCGCCTTCCGACTGGGCGATCTCATCCTCGTGGTGAGGAAAGACGAGATCGATTCCGCCACAATGGATGTCGAGCGTTTCGCCGAGGTACTTCATCGCCATCGCGGAGCATTCGAGGTGCCATCCCGGACGGCCGCGCCCCCACGGCGAATCCCACGCCGCGCCGCTCGCTTCGTCCTCGGGCTTGGCCGATTTCCAAAGGGCAAAATCCTGGGCATTCTCCTTCGAGTAATCGTCCTGGATCACGCGCGCCCCGGTTCGCACTTCGCGTGTGTCGAGGCGTGAAAGCTTTCCGTATCCATCGAACTTGTCGATCGCGAAATAGACGGACTTGTCTTCGGCCTGATAAGCGAGCTTCTTGGCCACGAGACGCTCGACGAGCGTGATCATCTCCGGAATGTGCTCGGTCGCGCGCGGATAAATCTCCGCATCTTCGATGCGCAGGTAGTGCCGGTCGGCGTGAAATTTCTCGACCACGGGCGACGTCACTTCACTGATCGTGATTCCCTTTTCGGCGGCGCGGTTGATGATCTTGTCGTCCACGTCGGTGAGGTTCATCACCTGCATCACATCAAAGCCGCGGAGCGTGAGCACGCGGCGAAGAAGGTCTTCGAATAGAAAGGTGCGGAAGTTTCCGACGTGCGCCGGGTTGTAAACCGTCGGGCCGCACGTGTACATCCGAACCGTCTTTCCGCTGGAAGGAAGGAACGGTTCGACGGCTCGGGTCATCGTATTGTAAAGTCTCAGCTCCGGCATCCCTAGAAGGTAATTCGTCGGGCGCGAAATGGAGAAGCGTCAGCTCACCTGCAGCGGGATTCTCCGGTTTCGCGATGGAGGAGTGTTTGCAAAGCCCGCCGTTTCGATGCGGGACAACATTCTTCCTGCGGCAATCCTCACGACCCGATGCGCAATGTTGGAGAGGCGGGCGGGATCCTCGGCGGCGATGAGAATCGCCGCGCCGCGTTCGGAGAGCCGGCGCAGCAGGGCGCGGATCTCGAGACACACGGTCAGCTCGCCGTCGAGAGTCTCGTCCAGGAGCAGCGCGCGCGGAGCACCAATGAGTGCCTGCGCGAGGCCGAGCCGCTTCAGGAGCGGGGGCGCGAGGCATCCCACGCGCCGAGTGACGTGATCGGAGAGCGCGACCTCGCGGACGGCGTGCTCGACCTGACTCGCCCGCTCCCGAGTGCCAAGCTCGTGCAGCGTGGCGTAGTACTCGAGCGCCTCGCGCACGGTGAGGAACGAGTAATAGGTAGAGCGCTGGGGGACGTATGCGATTCCCGGTGGAAGCGCGGGCGGATCGAGGCGGGCGCCGAACCAGCGTACGCATCCCGCATCGGGGCGCACCAGTCCAGCGGCGCAGAGAAGCAGCGTTGATTTTCCGGCGCCGCGCGCGCCCGCGACGCCGACGATCTCGCCTTCATCGACGTCGATGGAGACTCCGTCGAGCGCGCGCACCAGGTCCGATTTCCCGCAAGCGCCGGCGCGGTAGTGCTTCACGAGATGATGTGTCGAAAGCGCCGCCGACATCGGACCTCCACTGGGGTGAACGCGCGAAGTCTGCCGCCGAGCGAAGCTTCCTGGATAACCGTTCGAACGCGCGCGTCAGCGGATGCGTGTCGAGTCAGCAGACCCTGATGGAAGCGCCTCACGGACTGCTGCACCGGGATGGAGCACGTCACCGACGAACAGCACAGCCGCTGTTAACCCCTCCGACCAGGCTTGACCGGCGGACGCAGGATCCATATATTACTACATAGTTGATTAGTAGCGCTCGGAGCCGCCGGGCCCGCTGCACAAGCAGACAGTAATAACCAGGACGCAAAATGAAGAGTTCGGAAATCCCGCCAGTTATTCTCCCCGCCAATCTCAGCGAGCTCCTTCAAACGTCACCGCAAGTCCGGCTGCTCGACGTGCGGACGCCCGGTGAATACGAGGCGGTGCACATCCCCGGCTCGTACAACGTTCCTCTCGATACGCTGGGAGAGCACGCCGCCGAGATCCGCAGCGGGATCGCCGCACCCATAGTGCTCGTCTGCCAATCGGGACAGCGCGCGCGGAAGGCCGAAGCCGAACTGAAAGGCGGCGGACTCGCGACCCTCCACGTTCTCGACGGTGGTGTGAACGGCTGGGTCGCCGCCGGACTCCCGGTGCGGCGCGGCGCGAAAAAAATGTCGCTCGAGCGGCAGGTGCGCATCGTGGCCGGTTCCATTGCCGCTACAGGCGGCCTCTTGGCGGCACTCGTCAATCCCGCGTTCGGATATCTTTCCGCGTTCATTGGCAGCGGGCTCGTCTTCGCGGGTCTCACCGATACCTGCGCGATGGGAATGCTGCTGGCGAAGCTCCCGTACAACCGGACCGCTACGTGTGACGTCGGCGCAATGGTTCGCGCGCTGACACGCGACGAAGTAACCGCCGCGTGAACATCATCGGGTTCGCTCTCGCGGGCGTGATCGGGCTTTCGCTCGGACTAATGGGTGGCGGGGGCTCAATTCTCACGGTTCCCGTCTTCGTCTACGTTCTCGGATTCGCAGCCAAGCCGGCGATCGCGATGAGCCTTCCCGTGGTCGGCGCCACCAGTCTCGTTGGCGCGCTCGGGCACTGGCGCGCGGGGAACGTGCATCTTCGTACCGCGCTTCTCTTCGGCGTCATCGCGATGGTCGGATCGTACTTCGGCGCGCGACTGGCGATATTCGTATCCGGGACGGTTCAGCTGATGCTTCTCGCGATCGTGATGCTCGGCGCGGCGATCTCGATGCTGCGCCCGAAGCGGAAGGTCGCCAGTCCGGATGGGGGAGAGCCGGCGGGAGGAGCGTCGCTGCCGGTGGGAAAGCTCGTCGCGGTCGGCCTCTCGGTCGGGATACTGACCGGGATCGTCGGCATCGGAGGCGGATTTCTGATCGTGCCGGCGCTGGTGGTTCTCGGCCGCGTGCCGATGAAACAGGCCGTCGGCACATCGCTTCTAGTAATCGCGATGAATTCGCTGTCGGGCTTCGCCGGATACTTCGGGACGGTGGACATTCCGTGGGCGTTTCTGGCCAGCTTCACCGCGGTCTCGATCGCCGGCATCCTCGTCGGGACTTATCTCGTTCGCTTCGTCTCCGCGGCGGCGCTGAAGCGCGGCTTTGCAGTCTTCCTGCTATTCATAGGGTCGGTAATGATGTACCAGAATCGCAGTGTCTTCACGAGCGGCGCTGCATTGGGCAATCACGCCGCAACCGGAGCGCGCAAATGATCGTAAAACGTTTCTACGACGAGCAGCTGGCGCAGGCGAGTTACCTGATCGGATGCGGCCGCACCGGCGAGGCGATCGTCATCGATGCCAACCGCGATGTCGAACAGTACTTGCGAACGGCCGAGGCCGAGGGCGTGAAGATCACACACGTCACAGAGACCCACATCCACGCGGATTTCGTCTCCGGATCGCGTGAGCTCGCCCAACTGACCGGCGCCACTCTTTATTTGTCGGACGAGGGCGACGCGGGCTGGAAGTACGCGTTCGCGAAGGAAGCGGGCGCGGTGCTGCTGAAGGATGGCGATTCCATCAAGGTGGGCAACGTGATCCTGGAAGTCGTCCACACGCCCGGCCACACGCCGGAGCACATCAGCTTTCTCGTCACCGACACGGCGGCGGCGACGGAGCCGATCGCAATGGTTACAGGAGACTTCGTTTTTGTCGGCGACGTCGGCCGTCCCGACCTGCTGGAAAAAGCGGCGAAGATGGAGGGCACGATGGATGCGGCGGCCCGAACGCTCTACGAATCGCTGCGAAGGTTCGAGCGGTACCCGGATTGGATGCAGATCTGGCCCGGCCACGGCGCCGGTTCCGCCTGCGGAAAGGGACTGAGCGCCGTGCCGCACAGCACCGTCGGTTACGAGCGCCGCTTCAACTGGGCGTTCAGTGTAGCGAACGAGGATGAGTTCGTTCGGGCGGTTCTCGCCGGCCAACCGGAGCCGCCGGCGTATTTCGCCGACATGAAGCGCATCAACAAGGAAGGGCCGCGCGTGCTGAACGGATTTCCCCGTCCGGCTCGCCTCCCGCTGCCGAAAATGAAAGAGCTGCTGGCGGGCGGTGCGGCGGTCGTGGACGTGAGAAGCGCAGCCGAGTTCGCGGCCGGACACATACCAGGCACGATCAACATTCCGCTGAATCGAAGCTTCACGACCTGGGCAGGGTGGCTCATCCCTTTCGATCGTGACTTCCATCTCATCCTCAGCGGCGGGAGCGGACGGCAGATGGATGAAGCGGTGCGCGATCTCGCGATGATAGGGCTCGACCGTGTCGAAGGATACTTCGATGTTTCGGTCGTACGTGAATGGCACCAGGAACTGGGAACGCTGGAGATCGTCACGCAGATCACTCCCGCGGCCCTGGCGGAACAAATCTCCGCAGGAACCGTGGGAGTACTGGACGTTCGCGGCCGTTCCGAATGGGAAGCAGAGCACATCTCCGGCAGCGGCAACATTCCCGTCGGATATTTGAGCGCTCGTCTCGGGGAAATTCCACGGGACAAGCCGCTTGTAGTCCAGTGCCAGAGCGGGGCGCGATCCGCTATCGCGGCCAGCGTACTGCAGGCGCGCGGGTTCGTGAATGTCGTGAATCTCGAGGGCGGAATCGCCGGCTGGAAAGATGCCGGTTTCCCGGTCGATTCAGCGTCCACAGGGGCGGTCGCGTGAAGAGCACGACAATGACTCCGGAAGTTTTCAGTCTCGTCGCCGAACGGTTCAAGGCGCTCGGCGAGCCGGCGCGGCTCCAAATACTCAGCGAGCTTCGTTCGGGTGAGCTGACTGTTGGTGAGCTCGTCGACGCGACCGGGCTCGGCCAGGCAAACCTCTCCAAACACCTTCAGATACTGCACAGCCTCGGATTCGCGCTGCGCCGCAAGGAAGGACTATTTGTCTATTACTCGCTCGCCGACAAGAACGTTTTCCGGCTTTGCGACATCATGTGCGGCCGGCTGGACTCGGAAGTCTCGGCGAAGCGCAAGCTGCTAACTAGCAGCTAGGCGGGAACCTTCGCCGGGGTGCGCTCTCGGATGCGAATCACATCCGGTACCGGCTCGGGAGCGACAAGAACGCCCCCATCGGGCGCGGGGACGCGGAGCACGAAGGTGCGGTCGCGGGTAGTCTTCCGGAATCCCTTCCCTTCGTAAATCCGGTTGATGAGTATCCGCCTCACCACCACCATCACCGACGCGAGCAGCGGCAGCGCGATGATGAGCCCGAGCGTTCCGAGCAGCTTCCCGACGACGAGCACCGACGTGATCGTCAGCACCGGCGGGAGATCGATCTTCTTCGACATCACCAGCGGGGAAACGATGTTTCCTTCGATCAGGTGGATGACCACGCCAAGCGCGACGACGAGCAGGGCCCGCGAGCCGCCGCCCGTTCCACCGAGCATGAACAACGCCGGCAGAAGCGTCGAGAAGAGGGTGCCGAAAAACGGAACGACCGAAACGACGCCGGTGAAGACGCCGAAGGTGAGGTAATACGGAACGCCAAGGAGATAGAGGCCGAGCGCCGTCATCGCGGCCAGCACCGACGACGTGACGAGCTGGCCGACGATGTACGCACGAAGAGCATCGGCGAGATCCCGCAGCACGTCGCGAATCAGGTCGCGATGAATCGGCGGGAAGAGGGCGATGAGCCACTCACGATAAATGCCCGGCTGCAGAGCGAGGTAAATGCTCATCACGATCACGGCGAACATCGAAATCATCGCGTTCACCAGCGAGAAAACCCGCGGCACCAGCGTCGAAGCCTGCGATGCTACCTGATCGTAAACCGCGCGAAGCAAGGTGTGCTCGCCGGGTCTCCAGATTTCGCGCATCCCGGGGAAGCGGGTGACGAAATGATCGATCCCCTTTTCCCAGTCGCTGATATATGTCGGCAGAACCTGTATCAGCTGTCGCGTCTGCTCGAATACGGGCGGCACAAGCAGCCACAGCAATCCGCCCAGCGCTGCGGCCGAGAGTCCGACGGAGAGGATAAACGCCAGCCGCGGCGGAACCTTGGCGTGCTCTACGAAAAAGTCGCGCACCGCTCCGAGGTAGAGCGAGATGATGATCGCGATGAAGAGCAGCAGGAATACTTCGGCGGTCGCGCCGAGCATCCACAACAGCAGAACGGTGAGAGTTACGCCAGTGAGAACCGGCGCAAGCTTAAACCGCGGAACCGCCGGAGCGTTCAACCGCTTTGCTTCTCATCCGAGATCTCTTCGACCTCGACGGATTCTTCCTCGGCGCCGGCTCCGATCTGCCTGCTGACGGTTCCACCGCCTACCAAGCCCATCTTCTGCTTCAGGGCGACGAGCTGCATGTCCGCCGTCGCCGAGCCGGAACCCGCCTCGAGCCGCTTGAAATCGTTCGCCAGCTTGTCGCCGGAGAACTCTTCGTCGATCTCAGCGCTCGCCTGGATCTGGCGGACGTTGGTTTCGATCTTCGCCTCCATCCGCGCAAATGCTTCGAACGCGGACTTCTCCGAGATGGACGACATTGTCTCGTTGATGCGCTTCTGCGCGTCGGCGCGGCGCGCCTTGGCGAGGAGGAGATTCTTTTTCCGGTTCGCCTCTTCGATGTTGTCGTTCAGCGTCCGGAGCGAATCCTTGAGGCGATCGGTCTCCTGCTTGTGCGCTTCCCACGTCAGCTGCAGCTGCTGTCCGCGCGACACGTGCTCGCTGCGGCGCACAAGCGCCTGCTTGGCGAGATCATCGCGGCTCTCCTGAACGGCGAGCATCGCGCGACGCTCCCAATCCTCGGCTTCCTTCAGCTCCTGCTGCGTCTGGTCCTGGAGCCGCTTCTCGTCGGCGATCGCCGCCGCCACCTGCTGCTTCGCCTTAACGAGCTGCGAGCGCATGTCGAGAATGATCTGATTCAGCATCTTCTCCGGCTGCTCGGCAGCGGAGATAGCCGCATTCACGTTTGCCCTGAACAGCATCGCAATGCGATCAAAAATATTCATTAGTGTCGTGCCTCGAGTGGACTGCTTCGCGAAAATACTACTTCCTGCCCCTGCTAACCAGCAAAAATCAGCTCTCCGACCTCTTGATCTGGTACAAGCGCTCCTTCGCCAGCCGCCGCCCGGTGGGAGTCGCGGCTAGTCCCCCGCCTGCCGTCTCACGGTACCTGACGTCCATCTCCCTGCCTATCTCGCCCATCACGTCTATCACTTCATCAACGGGAATCGCAAAAGTAATTCCCGCCATCGCCATCTCTATTCCAGCAAGCGCCATCGCCGACCCCGTCGCATTTCTGAACACGCACGGCAGCTCGACCAATCCGCCGAGCGGATCGCAGACGAGTCCGAGCATCCCCTGCATCGTAAGCGCGACAGCGTTGCCAACCTGCGACGGCGATCCGCCCAGCATCTCGGTGGCCGCTCCCGCCGCCATTCCCGCCGCCGCGCCCGTCTCCGCCTGGCACCCTCCTTCGGCACCAGACAACGACGCCCGCTCTGCGACGACTGCACCGATCAATCCCGCCGTCGCCAAAGCGTCGACGACTTTTTCATCCGAGATGTTCTTCTGCTTCGCAAGCCCGGTGAGAATCGCCGGCAGAACTCCCGCTCCCCCCGCCGTCGGCGCAGCGACGATGACGCCCATCGCCGCGTTCACCTCCTGCACCGCCAGCGCGCGGGTTAGTATCTCACGAAAGACGGTATCCGCGAGCGGACCGCGCGCATCGTTGCGCAGCTTCGCCGCGTCACCGCCCACCAATCCCGACGCCGACTTCAAATCGCCCTCACTTCCCTTCTCGATCGCGCTTCGCATCACGTCGAGCGCTCGCTTGAGAACGGCTCGAATCTCGGCGACCGGCCGGCCCTGGTCGCGTGACTCCGCCGCGAGCGCCACCTCGGCGAGGCTCGTGTTCGTTTTCTCAGCTTCAGATATCGCATCGGCGAGCGCCTTGTACATCTAGCCCCCGCTCACTTTGTCGAGACTGCGCGCCCATCTTACCCAATCCAGACCGCGAATCGTCGCCGCCGCATCCGCATCCGGATGCTCGTCGCACTCGATGACCATAAACGCATCTCCTCCGCGCTCTTTCCGCGTCAGGCGAAGCGTCGCGATGTTCACCTCGTGCTCGGCGAGGATGCTCGTGATTCTGGCGATCGAACCCTTCCTATCTTCAGCTACGAGAACGAGGGTGTCGAAGTTTCCGGTTACCTCCACCGGATAGCCGTCGATCTCCTGAATGAGGATGCGCCCGGCGCCGAGCGACGAGCCGAGGAGGGTGGATTTGGTGTCGCCGCGCTCGACGCTTATGCGGACGGTGTTCGGATGCGCGGCGTCGGCGATGGTCGTCTTCTCGAACTTGTAATCGAGTCCTTCCTTCTCGGCGATCTGCAGCGCGGTGCGGAGCCGCTCGTCATCGGGCTTGAAGCCGAGGAGTCCGCCGACGAGCGCCTTGTCGGTTCCGTGTCCCTCACCCGTTCGCGCGAACGACCCGTGCAGCTGAAGGACTCCGCTCTGCGGCGTGCCGCCGACGAGACAGCGCGCGAGCAGACCGATGCGGCAGGCGCCGGCAGTGTGCGACGACGACGGCCCGACCATCACCGGTCCGATGATGTCGAGCAGCGAGACCACTAGGCGCTCCTCGCGGTGCGTTGGCGGGCGCGTGAAGCGGGGCGCTGCTTGAGAAGCTTCTGCAGATATTGTCCGGTGTAGG
>JALYYD010000235.1 GCA_030946775.1 Gemmatimonadota bacterium | reverse complement strand
GCCATCGTCTCGGTGACGAAGGCCTGCGGAGGCGGGACGGGAAATCCCAATTCCTCGGAAAGAAGCTTGTCCTCTTCGTCGGAGTGAAACGGTTCCGGTGCGGGCCCATCCGATGCGGCGGCCGCGGCGGCCGGCTCCAGGGCTTCCGCCGCAGCCGTCCGATCCCCCGTTTGTTCATCCGTCGCGGCCCGCGCTGCCTCGGCGCCGGTCTGATCCGCATCGGTCGCCGCGGGCTGCTGCGCTTCGGTCGCGGCGTCAATCTCGTTCACCAACGCCACGACTGCGGCGTCTTTGGGATCAACTTCCAACAGCTTCCCGTACCACTGCCGCGCCGAGGCGGTGTTGCCGTCTCGGAGGGCGAGATCCCCGAGGTGCTTGAGGGCGACGAGGTTCTCACGGTCCATCGCCAGCGCGTTTTCAAAAACCTCGCGCGCCTGCTCATATTCGCCGCCTTCGAAAAGCGCCTGGCCGTAAACGATTTGGCCGCTCATATGGCCGGGGAGCTGGCTGAGGTGAGCGCGGCAGATTGCGATCGCCTGGTGCGGATTGCCGGCCTTCCGATACTCGTTGGCCAGCGGCGCGAAATAACGCCGCGGGTTCTCGATGAATTTTTGTTCGAGCTCGTCAATCCGGCTGGTGCCGTCCATCCACGCCTCTTTTTGAGAGCGGAAACGCCTTTTTCCAGGTGATCGGAGAAGATAGTCGCACTCCGTCCGACTTGCATTAACACTACCCAAACTCATAGCTTGTAAGGCTATACGCCGCCATCGGCGCGCCGATTTACCCTGTGCTGAACAAGGAGTAGCTCCTCTTGCTGCAAGCGATGCGGGCTTCCGCAAAATACATCTGGATCATTGTCGTCGTTCTGTTCGTGGGCGGCTTCCTATTGGCGCAAACTTCCGGCCTGCTCGGAACGAGTCCCGTCACCAACACGACCGCGGTCGCTACCGTCAACGGCGAGGACATACTTGCCACGACGTGGTATCAGGTGACGCAGAACATCGAGCAGCAGCAGACGCAGCAGAGCGGACGCAGCGTCTCGCTCGATGAGCGCGACCGGATTGCGGACCAGGCGTTCGAGCAGCTCGTTTCCGACGCGCTGCTGCGCCAGGAATACAAGCGCCGCGGAATCATCGTCACGGACGACGAGATCAGATCGGCCGCACTCAACAACCCGCCGCCGCAGCTGATGCAGAGCCCCGACCTCCAGACTGACGGTCGGTTCGATCCGGAAAAATACAAGCGCTTCCTGAGCAGCTCTGTCGCGAGACAGGAGGGACTGCTCGTCCAGCTCGAGCAGTACTATAGGAGCGAGATCCCGAAGGAGAAGCTCTACGACCAGGTCGCCGTTGACGTGTATCTCCCGGATACGCATTTGTGGGAGCGATACCGCGACAGCCACGACAGCGCGCAGATCTCGTTCGTGCTTTTCTCCCCCGACAGAATTCCCGACACCGAGGTCTCGGTCAGCGACGACGAGGTGCGCGCGTACTACGATGCGCACAAGAAGGACTTCGATCGTCCCGGCCGCGCGAAGCTGTCGTTCGTGAGCATTCCGCGGCAAGTGACTGCGGCGGACAGCGCGGCGGTGCGCGCGCACGCGCTCGCGCTTAGGGCACGGATCATCGGCGGGGAGAAGTTCGCCGACGTTGCGAAAACGGAGTCGGCGGATTCCGGATCTGCCGTTGCCGGCGGGTCGCTTGGCTCCGGCGGGCGCGGGCGTTTTGTGAAGCCGTTCGAGGATGCCGCCTACGCCCTCCAGCCGGGCGAGATCTCGCAGCCCGTGCTGACGCAGTTCGGCTACCACCTCATCAAGCTCGACTCGCGCAAAGGCGACGTTCTGACCGTCAGCCACATTCTTCTCAAGATCGACCAGACGGACGCGGAAGCTACGGCGACGGACCGCAAGGCGGATTCTCTTTCGCGGATGGCGGCGTCAATTGACCAGCCGCAGAAACTCGACGAAGCCGCGCGCACGCTCAAGCTTCAAGTTCTTCACGCGTGGGCGACGGAAGGGAATACGCTCACTGTCAACGGCAAGATGGTTCCGAGCATCGCGCCGTGGGCGTTCAAGGGAGTGAAGCCGGGCGAGACGAGCGAGCTGTTCGATGCGGAGGACGGCTACTACCTGGCGCGTCTCGATTCACTGCAGCCGGCCGGCACGCTGCCGATCGAGCAGGCGAAGGATGAGATTCGCAACCAGCTCTTGAGAGACAAGAAGCTCGACAAGCTGGGGACGCAGGCACGCAACTTTGCGAAGCTTGCGGCCGCGGGATCGCTCGAGGATGCATCGAAGCTCACCAACATCCCTGTCAATCACACCGGGATGTTCACTCGGGTAACGGGTGACCCGGCGCTGGGCGGAATGCCGGAAGTGATTGGAGCCTCGTTTTCACTTCCGATCGGGTCGGCAAGCGAGCCGATCAAATCGGTCGGCGCGGTTGTCGTAGAGCGTGTGGACCGTCGCGTCCCGGCCGACAGCGCGGCCTGGGAAGCGCAGAAATCAGTTCAGCGCACCACGGAGTTGGATGCGATGCGCCAGCAGCGGGTACGCACCTTCCTCGAGAATCTCCGCCAGACGGCCAAGATCACCGACCGGCGGAAACAAATCGAAGCCGCGACCCGACGCTCGGGTCAGTAAAGCCGCTTCGGCTCGACGCGGTCGCGCTCTTCCTCGGCGCGCCGCGCGGCGAGCTCGCTCGAAGTCAGCCGCGGCGCCTGCCCCGGCTCGACTTCGGATGTGACTTCGCGCGTCGCTTCGTTGATGTTCTTCTTGAACTCCTTGATTCCCTTCCCCATCGAGCCGGCGATCTCGGGAATCCGCTTCGCTCCAAAGAGAAGCAGGATTACGACCATGATGATCAACAGCTCGCCAATGCCAAGATTTCCGAACATTTAGTCTCCTAAAAGAGCGAACGTGCAATAAGGTAGGCGACGAGCACTCCGAGAAGGCTTAGAAGTGAGACGTCGAGTGCGATCGGTCCCAACGCGAACTTGAGGATCACGAGATCAAGCGTCAGCGGTCCGATAGATGGTGTTACACCGGTGGTGAAGAATTCCTTCGCCGACCCGGGCGGAAGAAACTTTCGAGCGACCTGCGTCAGCACACCCCCGGCGATGAAGCCGCCGGCGAGCGTCAACGAGTGAAACAGCGCCCCGTGGCGCGAAGCTCCCCGTGGCGGCATCAGGAATGTCTCTCCATTACGTAGGAAATTGACGCTTCGAGCGCCGTCCGCGCTACAGTAGCGGGCAATCCCGCCGCCGCCTCGCGGGCGCGTGCGGCGTAGATCTCACCCCGCTCTCTTGCATAATCGAAGCCCCCGCTCGCGCCGACGATGGCGACGACCCTGGCGATGTCCGCAGCGGCCGGATCATCCGCCGCGAACACCTTCTCGATCGCCGTGCGCTCCGACGCCGACGCCTGACGGAGCGCGAAGATGAGCGGAAGCGTCACCTTGTGCTCGTGGAGATCGAGGCCCGCCGGCTTCCCCGTCGTCTCCTTCGCCTCCGTGTAGTCGATCAAATCGTCGGTGATCTGAAAGGCCATACCGAGATTCTCGCCGTACGCGCCAAGCGCCTGTGCATGCTCCTTCGCCCCGACGAGAGCGCCGATCTCGCAGGCGGCGCGCATCAGCGAAGCAGTCTTCGAGCGGATGAGCGCGTAATACTCATCTTCGGTGAACGCGAGCGGCGCCGTCACCGCAAGCTGGCGCATCTCGCCGAGAGTCATCTCCGTCGAGGCACGGGTCAAGGCGTGCAGCGCCTCGAGATTTCCAAGCGAGACCAGCCGCGTGAGCGCGGTCGAGTAGAGAAAGTCTCCCATGATCACCGAGATCTGGTGGCTGAAGAGACTGTTCACCGTCGCCATTCCGCGACGGAGCGCGGAGTGATCCACCGCGTCGTCGTGCACGAGCGTGGCAAGATGAATGAGCTCCAGACACGCGGCGAGCGGAACCGCCAGCTCCGGCTCTCCTCCCGTCACGCCGCTCGACAGAAGCATCAGCGTCGGGCGAAACAGCTTCCCTCGCATCGCGAGGAGATGGGTGCTTACCTGCCCGACGAGCGGCAAATCGCTCGAGACGATGCGCCCCATCTCCGCCGAAACTTCGTCGAGCCGCCGCCTGACGGGCGCCTGGATCTCGGCGAGATTTGCCTTCACGTCCAGCGTGTTAGTGTTGGACATCACTGATTGCTACGCCCGACGGCAGCGATGCGTTGAGCGACGTCGCGAAAATCGATGTCCACCGCGACGACGCGCTGATAAAAGACCGACGCGTCCGCCCAGCGCTCCAGATTCTCCGATGCGACGCCGAGGAGATAGAGCACGCCGACTAGCTGATCGTCTTCGGCGCCGGGCTCTTCGGTCGCCCGCGCCAACACGTTCTGAGCGACGCTGAAATCCGATTTGTCTATGAAGCACTGGCCAAGCGACTCGTAGGCCCGAATGCGGTGGGCCGTCCCGCGGAGGGCGGTCTGAAACTCCGAGATGGCCTCGTCGAGGAGACCCATTTCCCGGTAAGCGACGCCGAGGTCGTAGTGGCTTTCGGCGTCCTCGTCGTCCACGTTGGCGGCGACTCCCTGCTTGAACTTCGCCAGCATCTGCTCGAAGTCCGCCTGACCCTCGACCGCGCGGCGCTCGTCGGACGCGACCATTCGGGTTGACCGCTCTCCATCGTCCTCGGTGAGCCAGTCGGCGAGGTTGATGTACGAGTCGTCCGGCTGCGCGGCGCGTGCCGGCTCGGGCGCCGGATCGGGAATTTTCGGCGCCGGCGTCTGCTTCATCGGCGTTTTCTTCCTGCCCTTCTTCCGCGGCGCCTCGTCGGCGATGAGCGGGAGCCCGGCGAGCGGATCGCCTTTCTCGTCGGCGGGGGGGATATGGAACTCAACCGTTTCCGGATTCGGGCGCGCCGATTTCAAA
>JALYYD010000226.1 GCA_030946775.1 Gemmatimonadota bacterium | reverse complement strand
CAAGGCGCGGTCCGCGCGCGATGGCGCTTTCAACGGCGTCAACGCGCGTTATCGGACGCTGGGCACGCGCCACGCCGGCCACGCTCATCACAGCCAGGAAAACAGCACCCGCCGTTCGCTTTGTTTGAATCATTGAGGACAAGTCAGGTAGCGTAGCGCGCCAAGCTGTCACACGGCTTACACCGTATTTCGGTGCATCGTAAAGCTATCCTGTATTTTATGATGATGAGACTCCTGTTCGCCGAAGACGACGCGGCGCTCGCCGCCACGGTAGCCCGCGGGCTGCGCGAAAATGCGTACGCGGTGGATGTCGCCGCCGACGGCGACGACGCGCTGATGCAGGCCGTCCTCAACGATTACGACGCGCTCATCCTCGATGCCGGGCTGCCGAAGCGCGACGGATTCGCTGTCTGCCGTGAAGTACGATCGAGAGGAATCACCGTTCCGATAATGATGCTCACCGCTCGCGACGCCGTCGCTGACAGAGTCAGCGGACTCGATGCCGGCGCCGACGACTATATGACGAAGCCGTTCGCATTCCCCGAGCTGCTCGCCCGCCTGCGAGCGCTGCTGCGCCGCTCAAAGACGATTATTCCGGATGAGATCAACGTCGGACACCTCTCCGTTAACACCGGGCGTCAGACCGTGCGCTGGGGTGGGAAGCTGATTCCGGTCACGACAAAGGAGTATTCGCTCCTCGAGTTCCTCGCGCGCAATGTGAACGTCGTGATGAGCCGCGCCGACATATCGGCGCACGTGTGGGATGACAATCACGACCCGGCATCCAACGCGCTGGAGGTCGCCATCAACCGGCTCCGCAGAAAGCTCGAGACCGCGACTGGCGGAATGCCGCTCGTCCACACCCGCCGTGGCGCGGGATACGTTCTCAGCTTGGAAAACGAAAGCGCTTCTTCAGAATAGGCTCACTGAATGCGGATGCTGAACCTTTCCGTCCGCGCGCGCCTCGCCATCTGGCACACGGTGATACTGGCCGCGCTTCTCGGCGGCTCCGCGGCTCTGGCGGTCACGTTCGTGCGGCAGTCGAGCGGGCGCAGAACCGACAGCGATCTCGCCGACGCCTGGAGCGCGTTCCGCAGTGAGCTCATTGCCGAGCGATCGGAGACTCCTTCGCTCGCGCAGGCCGCACACGAGGCGCTCGGGGCTTTCCATCTCAACAATGTCGCCGTGGTCGTCTTCGACTCGAACGGGACAATCATCGGGCTGAAGGCGCTCGGGCGAGCCAAGGGTGACGTTGGCGACTTCGCTCCTCCCTTTCATCCGGAACAAGTTCACGGTGCGCTCGGCGCCAGATTCAGCACCTCTCCCAGGTACGTCACGCTGCCCGACCGGGAAGGCGGATACCGGGTGTATTCCTCGCCGGTGTCCGTCGGTGGCGAGAACGGTGTTTTCGCGGTCGCGATGTCGTTGCACCAGGAAGACGAAGCGCTCGAGGAGGCGATCTCAACTTTCGCCATCGTCGCGCCGATGGTATTGGCGCTCGCATACCTCGGCGGATGGTTTCTCGCCGGCAGGAGCCTTTCCCCTGTCGGGGCGATGAGCGAGCGCGCGGCGCGAATCAGCGCGTCCACCACCAGCGAGCGTCTCCCCGTCGTGAACCCCGACGACGAGCTGGGGAAGCTTGCCATCGTGCTCAACGACCTGCTTGACCGGCTCGCCGACGCCCTCGCGCAGCAGCGCCGGTTCATGACCGACGCATCACACGAGCTTCGAACGCCGGTGGCGGTGGTTCGCGCAGTTACCGACGTCGTCCTCTCGCAGGAAATCCGCAGCGAAACGGACTATCGCGATGCCCTCGCCACTATTCAGCGTGAAGCGGGCCGGCTGTCTCGAGTAGTCGATGATCTATTCCTTCTTTCGCGAGCGGACATCGGCGAGCGACCCGTCCGTCGCGGGTCGATCTACCTCAGCGAGCTCATCTCCGACTCCACGCGCGACCTCGGCCCGCTCGCCGCCGAACGCGGGATAACCATCGAGTGCAATCTCCCCGAGGAGGGATGTCCGTTCGAGGGAGATGAAGAGCTGCTCGATCGCGTCTTCGGGAATCTCATTGACAATGCCATCAAGTACAGCCCGCGAGGTTCACACGTCCGCGTCGCTCTCGCAGACGATGGCCGCTCATACGAGACGACGGTTGAAGACGAGGGACAGGGCGTCCCGCTGCCCCTGCGCGATCGAATTTTCGAGCGGTTCTTCCGCGTCAACGACGACGATTTCAGCGTTCCCGGGGCCGGCCTCGGGCTGTCGATCGCGCGCTGGGCGGTCGAAGCGCACGGCGGCTCGATCAGCGTCGAGGGCGGCGAATTGGGCGGCGCGAAATTCATCGTCCTGCTGCCCCGAAGCCCGCGCGCATAAGGCTTCGGATCGTTAGCGGACGGTAAGGTGGCTCGAGGTATGTTTCACCCGTACCCTGTAAAAGGAGTTTCAATGAAACTGATCACCAATATCGCCATCGGCGCGCTCGCGTTCACCACCGTAGCGGGTTTTGCGACAGCGCAGACCGCTGCCGTGAAGACCGGCGCGAAGACCACTGTTCAGGCGACGAGGAAGCCGGAAACTGAAGCCGACCTCGTGAAGATTGCGAAAGTCTCGAAGGATTCCGCCACCAAGATCGCGCTCGCGCGCGTACCCGGCGCAACGGTAAAATCGGGCGAGATCGAGAGAGAAGGCGGCCGCCTGATCTGGAGCTTCGACATGCAGACCGCCGGAAAGTCCGGCATCGACGAAGTGAACGTAAACGCGATGACGGGCAAGGTCGTCGGAAAGATGCAGCACGAGGGGCCGAAGACTGAAAAGAAGGAAGCAAAGCAGGAAGCGAAGGAAAAGAAGTAGCTTCCGCACTTCGCTATCGGCAACGATAAAACGCCGTCGCACTTAGTGCGGCGGCGTTTTTTTCAGCTGTTCGCGTCCGGGACTTTGCCGCCGAGTTTTCCGCGGCGCCGCGCGATCAGAATCGCCACCGCGATAACGACGATCACTCCGACAGCAATTCCGACCTCGCGGATGTACTTCTCCACCAACGGGAGATTTCTCCCGAACAGATAGCCGAGTGCGGTGAACACGCTCGTCCAGAGAATGCAGCCGGCCGCGTTGAACGCGACGAACCGCGGATACGGCATCCGCATAACCCCGGCGAGCACCGCCGCCCAGCTTCGCAGAATTGCGATGAAGCGTCCGATCAGCACCGTCTTCGATCCGTGACGCTCGTAGAATCGGCGCACCGTGGCAAGCTTAGAATCACTCAATCCGACGTGGTGCCCGTATCGCTCGATCAGCTGAAGCCCGCCGGTTCTGCCCAACCAGTAGCCGGAGTTGTCGCCGAGTATCGCCGCGACCGCACCGATTCCAAAAACCCAGCCGATCTCGAGGTGGCCGTTGGCTGCAAAAGCGGCCGCCGTGACAAGCGCGGTCTCGCCCGGAAGGGGAATACCGAGGCTCTCCACGGCCACGAGGACAAATAGTACCCCGTAACCGTAGGTGCCGATCAAATGGCCGATTGTGCCGTGCATGATTTGCTGATACTAATCAATCGTTTGCAGATTGTCGGTATGCTGTTTGCTGCCCGATCGCTTGCGCCCACACATTGACCGGGGATTTCTCCGATGCCATTGTCTTACGCGATATCGGATGTCGAACGGCTGGTCCGGGTCAATGCAACGGGGTCGGTGAAGTCCGAGGATCTTCCGCCAATGTCATCATCGCTTGCAGCAGACACCAAGATAGTTCCCGGAATGAGGTTCCTCGTCGAGGCGGAGGACGTCGAACCCGATCTCACGTTCTCCGATCTGCGCAACGCCGCCGACATTCTCTCCAAGCTCAACGCCAAGGGAGTTAACGAGATGGCGATTGTCACCGACACAACGCACGTGTACGCGCTGGCGCAGGTATTCGCCGTTTTCGCGCCGGCGTCGAGCGTAGACGTGAAGGTATTTCGCAAACGCTCCGAGGCGATGCGCTGGCTGGATGCCGGCGCCGGGAGAACGGCCTCCTGACTATCCCGACGCTCGAAACACAGACTGATCCGCCGCCACGCAAGCCGCGCGACGATGAGATCGATGTGTTCGGGCTCACCAACATCGGCAAAGTCCGGACGACGAACCAGGACCACTTCCTCCTCGGTTCGCTTCACAAGCGGCTCAGCGTAACGCAATCCAGCCTCCCCAGCGCGCAGCTCTCGCTCGGCGAAGAGCGTGTGGCCTTTCTGATGATGGTTGCCGACGGAGTCGGCGGCGGCCAGAAGGGCGAGGAGGCGAGCCGAGTCGCGCTGGAGGATGTCACCCAGTACATCAGCGAGAGCGCGAAGTGTTACTACCAGGCCGACGCCGGCGAGACTGATTTCGTGGACGCGCTGCAGGAAGCGGCGGCGCGCTGCCACAAGCATCTCCTCGAGCGCGCCGCCGCCGATCCTGACGCGGCCGGAATGGCGACCACTCTCACGCTGTTCATCGGCGTCTGGCCGTGGGCCTATCTGCTTCAGGTCGGCGATTCGCGCTACTACGTTTTCCGCGATGGTGCGCTGAAGCAGATCACACGCGATCAGACTATGGCCGAGGAGCTCGCGGCGCAGGGAGTGATGGCTCGCCCGGCCGCCCTCGCCTCGCGATGGGCGCACGTGCTCTCCAGCTCGATCGGCGGGCCGCAGTCGGCGCCCGTCGTCACTCGAATGCCGTCGAACTGGAAAAATGTCCACCTGCTTTGCAGCGATGGGCTCACCAAGCACGTTTCGAATGAGCGAATCGCCGAGCGGCTCGGCGCGATAAAATCGGCGAAGGAAACGTGCGAGCTGCTGCTGCAGGACGCGCTCGATGGAGGCGGCACCGACAACATCACTGTCATCGTCGGGCGCACGATCGGCAACGGCGCTGAACCGGTGTAACTGCGGGTTTCGAAAAATTCCCGAGCGTAGAATGCGGCGCTTAGCCGTTCTTGTGTCAGTGGCAGTTTGCACGTCGTGCGGCAAATCGAAGAGTCCCTCTGATTCCCCGCCAGCTGCGGCAATTGCGGGCGCAGCGTCGGCCACACCGGCATCAACCGGCTCAGGCGGAAAGCCCGCGTGTCCATCGACAGGCAAGTGGGCGCTTTGCAGCGTCGAGAAACGGCTTCAGCGCGCCGGCCTTGTCGCAAGAAGAGACAGCGGCGACACGGCGATGCGCGCCGGGTTCAGCGCGAAACCCGTCGCCTACGCGCTCGGCCGCGATTCCCACCTCGATCTTTTCATTTATCCCGACGAAGCCGCGCTCGCCCGTGACATCGCGAAGCTCGACACGATTCGCGTCGCACCGGCGGGAAAGCCCGGTGCGTGGCCGGTCCCGCCTTCGCTGATTCGCTCGGCGAATCTCGCCGCCGTGCTGGTTACGAAAGACGCGCGCGAAGCGGACCGGGTCTCGCTCGCACTGACGGCCGGAGCGCCGCAGCCGGCGCGCTAGATCTCAGCGGGAGCGAGGCAGACTGAGGGTGAACTGCGATCCCGTTCCGACTTTGCTTTCCGCGACCAGGTCGCCTCCCATTCTGCGAGCGAGATCACGGCTGATGGAAAGACCGAGCCCGGTTCCTTCCTGCGGGGTGGCGTAGCCGCGATTCACCTGCACGAACGGCTCGAACACGGCTTCGAGCTTATCAGGTGGAATCCCCATTCCCGTGTCTTTGACAGTGATGCGAATGACTTCGCTCTCGGCCGTGCAGCGAAGATCTATTCGTCCGCCTTCCGAAGTGAACTTGATCGCGTTGGAGAGGAGATTGATGAGAATCTGAAGGACCTTGTCGGCGTCACCGCAGGCGAGGATCTCCGATTCGGGGCAATCGCAGTCGAAGGTGAGATTCTTCTCGCTCAGCTGCGGCCTCACGAACTCATCGAGACCTTTCAGCACCACGGAGATGTCCACCTCGTTGTTCTCGACCGCGATGTGGCCGGCTTCGATCTTCGCGAAATTCAGCACGTCGTTGATGAGTGAGAGCAAGTGACGCTGGCTTCGCTCGATTCTTTCCAGATCTTCGCGCTGCGCCTCGGTGATCGGGCCCCGCAGCTCCAGCGTCAGCAGCTGGGCGTAACCGGCGATCGCGTTCAGCGGCGTGCGAAGCTCGTGCGACATCGTCGCCAGGAACTGGCTCTTCGCCGCGTTGGCTTCCTCGGCCTCCTGGCGCGCCGCGCGCTCCGCCTCAATGAGCTTCTCACGCTCGACAAGATTGTTGCGCACGTCGAGCTGACGCTCCCGCGCGCGCAGCGCCGAGCGAAGAATCGTCACCAGCGTTGTGATGCGCACCGGTCGCTCGATGAGCGTGACATTGCCGTGGATCGTCACGTCGCTGAGCTGCTTCGGAAGCGACCCCGAAAGCTCGCCCTCGCCGGTCAGCAGCACGATGGGAATGTCCGACCAAGCCGGCTGGTCTCCGAGCGCTCCGACCAGCTCGTCGCCCACCGGGCCCACCAGCGCTTCCTCCGCGAGGAGAAGCGCGCCCGCTCCGCCCTTCTTGATTTGCTCGCAGGCGCCCTTGATGTCATCGCACACGAGGACTTGAAGACCGGCCTTCCGCAGCACCCGCTCCGTAATCGACCCGTCGCTCCCGGTCGGCGTTACGACGAGAACCGGCAGCGACTTCGTGGGCATTGCCGCCGTGCTCACTTCTTCCGCTTCCTGCCCGCCGGAGCCCGTGAAGCCCGCTTCTTGGCGCCATCAGTGGCGCGACGAAGCAGCGGCCCCTCGGCGCCCTTGTACTGCGGAACTCCGGTCAACACTCCGTGGAATTGCGTCAGCGGGTCACCGACGATGAGGCCTCCTTTGCCGACCCGGCACTCGCGGATGGTGCGCTCGTGGTTGCCGCTCCTCTTCTTTACCACCGAGATGGCCTGGCGCACTGAGCCCTGCACTTCGAAGTAGCGCATCAGGATCACGGTGTCGGCGAGATAGCTGACCTCGGCCGCCTCGTCCACCGGATTTCCAAAGATGCCGTGCTGAACGAGTGTCATTATGCAGGTCACGCCCTGGTTGGACAAAAAGCTGAGCAGCTCGTGGATCTGAATCGGCAGCAGCCGCTCTTCCGGCATTGACTGCATATAGCCGTTGATGGAGTCGATCACGACGAGCTTCACTCCGTCCTTTATCACCGCGCTCACCACTTCGCTGGCGAACTCGCCCGGCGAGAGATCGGTCGGCTCCACCTGGCGGATCTTGAGCTGGCCGGATCCGATTTCCTTCCGGACGCTCATCTCGAGCGCATCGCTCCGCATTGTGAACGTGCTCAACCGCTCGTCGAAAAGATAAAAGAGAACTTTCTCGCCGCGTTCCAGCGAGGCGCGCGCGAATTCGGTTGACAGACACGATTTTCCCGTCCCAGCGGCGCCCGTGATCAGCATGCTCGTGCCGCAGGTGATTCCCCCGCCGAGCAAATCATCGAGATTTTTTGATCCCGCCTTGAACGAGCGCCTCTCCACGTCGGCGCGCGGTTCGTCGTGAAGAATTCTGGGGTACACCTCCAGCCCGCCCGTCGTGAGCCGGAAATCGTGATAGCCGCCGCGGAACTTGAGTCCGCGAATCTTCAGCACCTGCAGACGCCGACGCTCCGAACCGTACTCGAGCGCGACGTGCTCGAGAAGAATCACGCCGTGCGCGAGACTTTGGAGCTGAAGGTCTCCTTCCGGCGCCGACTTGTCGTCCAGCAGCAGCACGGTGCATTCGCGGTGGGAGAAGAACTGCTTCAGGGCGAGAATCTGACGGCGAAAGCGGAGCGGCTCGCGGGCGAGCAGTCGCATTTCAGAGAGCGAATCGAACACCATGCGCAGCGGCTCACGCCGCTCCGCAATCTTGAGCACCGCGTCCATCGTCTGCTGCAGCTCGACCTCCGCCGGATGGAAGATCGTATAGGTGTCCGCACCCTCGTGCGCCTGCTGGCTCGCCAGCTCGAAAATCTCGATGCCGTCCAGATTCCACCCGTGTGAGTTCGCGACCGACTCCAGCTCGCCCCGGCTTTCCGAGAGAGTCACATAAAGCCCCTTCTCCCCCTTCGCGACACCATCGAGCAGGAACTGCAGCCCCAGTGTGGTCTTGCCCGCGCCCGGCTCACCATCGATCAGATAGATGTGGTTTCTGGGGAGGCCGCCTCCGAGGATTGCATCTAGCCCCGGTATTCCGGTGGCCGCGCGGGGCTGGGGTAATGCCTGGGTTGAGACCTTTCTTTGCGCCACGCTGGCACTCGCAGGTGAGGTTTAAGCGGACGGAAACACACATTTGTGATGTATCGCCCTGCTTTGATTCGGCATCATTTAGCAGGAATCGTGCAATAACGAACGGAGCGTCTGTACGGAACCGGCCCACTCGTCCACGCGAGCCGAGCTACGGCCCCGTGACCGCCCGGCTTACGACCAGATAGACGAGAAAGAGGACGAAAGTCAGCAGCGCGATGCACGCGAGGGCGGATGCGAGCATTACCACTCCGGCGAGCCGGGAAACGTCTTTTACCGAGCGCGAGGGGCCAACCCCGGAGGAAACATGCGACTCGAACAAGGCGATGTTCATCGCGTTTGACTTGAACGCCGCATCGAAGATGTCTCCCACGATCGGGACCGAGCCGGCGAGCGTATCGAGGCCGATGTTCAGAATCATCCTGATCAACGTGAACGCCGGCACCCCCGCCTGCGCCGCAGCGAGCACGATGTAACTCGAAAGCAGTGCGCCGGCAAAATCCCCGACGAACGGAACGAGCCCGAGGATCGGATCCAATCCGATTCGCTTCTTCGTGCCGGGAATTGGAATCGATGAATCGAGCAGCGTGGCAAGCGATCGCGCTCGAGCGAGGCTTTGATTTGCACGAGCGTCCAGGGTGCTCAGCTCTCCCGTGCGCTCCCCCATCAGTGCGCCTCCGCCGGCATCGAAGCGTGTCCCCTTGGGCGGCGGAGAACCAGAATCGCCGGCGAGACGCACACGAATACGATCAGCACGAACACCCACGCGTCGTTGAAGCTGAGCATCGATGCCTGCTGATTCACCTGCCTGTCGAGGATCTTGAGGGCGGCGTTGTGGGCGGTGTAAGCGTCCATTCCGCGCGCGATCATTCCTTTGGTGAGCATGTCGAGGCGGGCGGTGACGGCGAGATTCCCCGTCGCCAGATCGCTGACGAGATCGGCGCGGTGATATTCGGCGTGCTTGGAGACATAGTTGGCGAGAAGCGCGATTCCGAATGAGCCTCCGAGCTGGCGTGAGAGACTGATCAATCCCGACGCCTGCTGCGCTTCGCTCGGCTCGACCGACGCATAGGCGACATTGTTGATCGGCACGAAGAGCAAGCCGAGCCCGAATCCGCGGAACAGCAGCGCGTTGCGGACGTCGATCTCGCCGGCGACCGTGGTGAGATGCCCCATCTTCCACATCGAAAACGCGAACAGAGCGATTCCGCACGCGATCAGCACGCGGGCATCCACGAGCGGCCTCTTGCCGTTGAGCAGCCAGCCGCAGAGGAGCGCGCTCGCACCAGTCGCGATTCCACCGGGGCGCATCGCCAACCCCGTTTCAGTCGGCGTGAAATGCAGAATTCCCTGCGCGAACATCGGGAAGAGAAACACTCCGCCGTACAGTCCGAATCCAAGCGTTATGAAAAGAAAGATGGATGCGGCGAGGGTCCGGTTGTGGAGCACCCGGAAATCCACCACCGGATGCTTGTTGCGCTTGCTGAGCTCCCACCAGACCATCGCCGTCAGGCAGACTACAGCGAGCAGCGTGATGCGGAGAATCGTGTTGTCCGAGAACCAGTCCTTGGAGTTTCCCTCCTCCAGCACGTACTGCAGTCCTCCGACGCCGACGGTGAGCAGCCCGATTCCGGCCCAGTCCACCGTTCCGCGCTTGGCCTGCGTGTCGGGCGCGTCGTGCAGGAACGTCGTGACCAGGAATGCCGACGCGATGCCGATCGGAACGTTGATGAAGAAGACCCAGTTCCAGGTGTAGTTATCGGTGATCCATCCGCCCAGCGTCGGCCCCAGTGTCGGCGCGACAATGATGCCGAGCATGAACACCGCCTGAACGAGTCCCTGCTCTTCACGGGTGAATATCTGGCGGAGCGTGGCCTGCGCCGTCGAGAGCAGCGCCGCGCCTCCGGCACCCTGGACAATTCTCCAGCCGACTAGCTCGATCAGCGAGTGCGATGTGCCGCAGAAGAATGAGGCGACGACGAACAGCACGATCGAGAAGGTGAGATAGCGCTGCCTTCCGAATCGCGCCGCGAAGAACGCCGTCATCGGCAGGAAGATGACGTTGGAGAGGATGTAGCCG
>JALYYD010000211.1 GCA_030946775.1 Gemmatimonadota bacterium | reverse complement strand
CATCCCAGGAGATCGACCACTTCCTGCCGCCGCCGCTCGGGCTCGGCGCAGGGGAGGTCGATCTTGTTGAGTACGGGAATGATCTCGAGTCCCGCATCCATCGCCAGGAAGAGATTCGACAGCGTCTGCGCCTGAATCCCCTGCGACGCGTCGACGACGAGGATCGCGCCCTCGCACGCGGCGAGCGAGCGCGACACTTCGTAGGTGAAGTCCACGTGGCCCGGCGTGTCGATGAGATTGAGCTCGTACGTCTTGCCGTCGCCGGCCACGTACGACATGCGCACCGCGTTCAGCTTGATGGTGATGCCGCGCTCGCGCTCGAGGTCCAGCGTGTCGAGAACCTGCGCCTTCATCTCGCGCTTCTGGAGCATCCCCGTGGTCTCGATCAACCTGTCGGCAAGGGTGGACTTGCCGTGGTCGATGTGGGCCACGATGCAGAAATTGCGGATGTGATCGAGGTTCAACTCTTACTCTCGTGCGGCGGCGGGTGGCGGAAGCGGGGCGCTTGCGCGCAGACGTTCAAATATAATCGCCGCGGGCCCGCTCCCGAGAGGCGCGGGCGAGGTATTTCAACCTGCCTCTGTCAATTCTTGGCGGGTACCGGCTTGCTCTCAGTGGACGCGCCGCCCGTGGTCGCCGGCTTGCCCCCGAGTTTCGGCTTCGGATCCATTGTCTTCATGTAAGCGGACACGCACGCGGGGTCGTTGCTGGGCGGGACGTCGCGCCCGAGCTGGCCGCACATTCGCGACGTGCTGCGGAGCGCCTCTTCTGCGGTTGGCGTGCTTCCGTCGGCGAGCGCCGCGCCGGAGGCAACGACTCCGACTCCGTACACAGTGGACGCGATTCCATACCTTGTGCCGGCGGAGCCGGAGATGTCGTCGAAGAAGCCGCTCGATAAGCTGCCTTCGAGTCCCGCTCGCGGATGCGCCAGCCGTCTCGAGCTCCACTTCGTTCCGTCGGAAACTTTCGAGAAGTCGAACGGAACCGACGATGAGATCGCCGAGATCTCGCCCAGTCCTTCGATGCCGTCGTTACGAAACACGAGGGGAGTGCGCGCTTCCGCGGTCACGCGATACGGCTGCTGCGTGGTCGGCGACGCCGGATACAGAACTTGGAGAGTTCCGCGCGGGGCTACCCGCACCACTACCACATACGAGCCGGATTCGGCGGCGAAGTATACCGTCGCCTTGTCGAAAGTCTGGTAGCTGGTGCGTTCGAACCAGACGTCCACCCCCGGCGGAGCCGTCGTCGCAGCAGCGATTGGCGATCCTTGCGCGCACAACGCGGAGAGCGGTGCGAACAGCGTGACGGCGGCAAGAAAATTCCGATGAATTCTCATCCGGATTGCTCCTTCAGATCTCGATTATCGGGGCGGAGGAGACGCCGGCCCTGTTCCAGTCGCCGGCGGAAGCGGCGTTGGTGAAGAAACCCGCGGAGGCGGTGGAGAGGGCGGCGGCGTCATCGGCTGCATCGGCTGCGCCGGCATCGCGCGCGGCTCCATCGGAACCGGCGGCTGAGACACGGGCTCGCGCTGCACGGGGACGATCGGATCTATTCTTGGCGCCAGGTTCACCGGCGAAAGCGGCTCTCTGGCCACGGGTTCCGCGGGCACCGCCGGTGAAACAGGTGCTGAGCCAGGCGGGAGCGGCGTCATCGCGCGCCCGATCGTCCCGCTGAAGGTCTCGACGTCAAACGGACGCGGCGCCACCGGATTGTGAATGATCGGCCCCGTCGGAGCTCCAGCGTGCGGGACACTGTCAATCTGAACCACGCTCGTGTCACGCGGAGGCTGGGGTGGAACCACCGGCACTGGGAGCGCCGCTACCAGCACAGGAGGCACAATCAGCCGGTCCTGGCATGCCGAAGCGAAGTAAGGCTGATCCAGAAAATTGAAATACTGCGTCTCATCCTGAAAATCGTCGAACAGCCACGAGTCGCTCACCTGCCTGCGGTAGAATCCGTCATTGATGGATCCATAAGCGGCGTAGGAGCCCGAGATCGGGCACCTGTTCGCGTACTGGAGCATCATTGGCATTCCGCGCGAGACCACGCGGAACGATAGGTACGCGACTGAGAAATCATTCCCTGCAGCCGGTAGAATCGACGTCAGCAGCTCGTCGAGGGATCCTTCGGCGCTGAAGTGGGCGCTGGCGAGCCTGGCCGCCGCTTCGCTCTGCCGCTGCAGATTGGAGCTGTGGAACTGGCTTCGAGTGGCGATGGCGACGAGGTAGGATTCCCCCGTCTGATAACCTGTGCTCGCGTCGCGGACCATCTCGCGCCTTCCCGTGCCCGCGAATGCCTTCTCGTAGGGATTGAGCACGGATCGCTGACCGTGAGGTGAGATCAGGATGATGGTGACGTATGCTCCCGGATCGGTGGTTATCCGATATCGCAGCCGCTGCGGCCGCACGAGCAGGTCAGTCCCGAGCAGCGAGACGTTTATATACGGCGCCTCCGCCGGCTGTCCCGCCGCGACTGCGGTAGTCTGCGCGCCGACCGGCAACGCGGAAGCAATTCCGCCCGCCAGCGATGCCCCGAACACCACCACCATCCGCCCGATTCTCATCGTCTCTCTCTCCCGGGCTTTTCGCCAGCCGCCCTACTAAAGGTATGCGGGGGGCCAAAATCCACCCCATTCAAGCCGGCCCTGTCCAGCTCTATTTGTATACAATTACCCCTGCACGATACGTTCCCGTTTTCCGGAGCGCAAGAGCGGCCTGCGTGTTTACGCTGCGCGTGGCCTCCGTGCCGGACCAACCTCGCGCCCGAGCCGTTTGCCACTCCCCTCGAGCGAACAATGCGATCCCTCGCGTACTCTCGGACGGATGCGCGC
>JALYYD010000199.1 GCA_030946775.1 Gemmatimonadota bacterium | reverse complement strand
CTAAATTGCCTTCCGGCACGCTTCCGCGCCATTCGCAGTGTATCAGCCGGTGAAGCTTTGCAGCCCCTCTTCGAATTTTTCGAAGAAGCGCGCGACGTCTAGCCCGTCCACGACGGCGTGGTGGACTTCGACGCCGACGGGCATTGGCCAGCGATTCCCGTCCTTGACGCATTTACCGAATACGACCCGCGGTACGGAGTCGGACGCTCCATCCAGGGCATTCGAGAACGCGGTAAAGCGGATCCACGGCAGCGTCGAGTGATAGATGACGTCGTCGTCCGGGAGTACGCTTTCGAGGGGCTTGATTTGCTTGGCGGCGGCAACTGTTGCACGGCTGATGCTTTCAAACTCCTGAAAAGTGCGAGCCGGCTCGAGCCGCGAGAACGCGAATGTCTCGTCAGGCCGGAGGACGGTCGGCGTGATCGAGACCTGATCGTGAACCCAGGCCCCGTCGCCGCGCACGCGCGTCCTGAATGCCTCGACTTCGTTCGCCGCGCGCAAGGCAAGAAAAACGGTGGCAAGAAAAAACGACGGCCCGCCGGGGGCGTCGCAAAGGATGCGAGTGGGGCCGGCGTCAACATCCGCGCAAACGCTGAAAAACGGATTCGAGAATCCGCGGTAGAGCTCGAAGTGCTCGCGCCGCTTCCACCGACTCAGATCGATGCTGTGTCCCATTGAGATGTGAAGTTAACCGTCAGCGCTTGTCGTCGGGATGGCAGGAGAGATCGACGACCACTGCGCTGGCGAGTATCAGGATCTCGTCCTCGCCGTCCGCGATTTCGACTCCATAAGTATCCCGGAAGTTCAGCCATTCCTTCGATACAGTGGCGACGACGCGGTCGCCGCGCTTGAAGACATACTCGTGATCCGTGAAGTCGCCCTCGGCTTCGAGATCGTCCGGCCCGGGCACGTCAACGCTGAACTTGCAGTGGAAGAGCGTGAACAGTTCCTTCTTCACGACGGCGGCGACCGCCCCGTTGCGTGTTATCTCGTACGTCCGCCCCCACGACAGAACTCGCTGCGAGATGAACGCCAGCTCGTTTCCGGAGGGATCCTGAAACGAAAGCTTGTCTCCAATGGCGAGCGCTCTTCCATCCACGAAGTAGACGTCATTGCCGGCTTCATCGCGGACGGTGAAGTCATCGCCGAGGGCGATGAGCTTCTGCTGCAGCTGAAATCGCTTCACGCTTTCACACCGGTTAGACCCAGGCGCCGAGTAAGGCGCCCGCGAGCACGAACGAGACGAGATTGAACATCGTGTCTATGAACCAAAGCTGCTTTGGCTTCATCGAGAACAGAGCTGTGCCGTAGCTCGCCGGGGCCGCGAAACCCAGCCACGCGAGAGCGCCAACGTGGGCGCCGATCATCCAGCCGTAGCGGCCCAGATGAGCGAGGAAGAGCGCCATTATCCAGGAGGTGACGAGGCCGCAGAGGAACACCTGTAGGTACATCATCGGCATGTTGGCGTTCGCGGAGTCCGCTTTCATCTGGTCCATCGTGCGACCCTGGAGCGCGACCCACCGCTTCGCGAATAGCGCCGGTGAGTACCAGAGTCCGCCGAGGAGGAAGATGACGACTGCAGCGGCGATGATCGCCAGCCAGTTGACGTGGGGGAAAATCATTTGATGCGCCTCCGTTAGGGTGAGGGGCCCGCGCAATGGCGGCACCAGAATCTAGGCCGAACCGGACAAACCGAACAACAGTTACTTGCGCTTGATGGATTCGTAGCGGGCTACGTATGAATCAACGGGAACTCGAGCGATGCTTTCACCGATGACTTCGAGGGGAATGTCCTCGAGTCTTTTGAAACGGATGCAGGCCTTGCCCATATCCAACTTCTTGCCGGCCTTCTTGAAACCATCCTCGATAAACGCGAGCTCCTTCTTGTCGCCGTACGCCGTCATCAAGTGGACGGTGAAGTGATTCTTCTGCGCGGCGAGCGCGGCGTACCAGAGCGGATGCCCGTTATACGTCTTGGCGAGGCGCGCGAGCGGAACGACGTAGGCAATGAGTTTTCCCTGAACGACTTCCTCGTAACCTTTCGGCAGCTTCTTCCTGATCACCGAGCGAACGGCGGCGATGACCTTTCTTTTTTCGGGAGGGAGCCCGTCGAGAAATGCGGTGACCGAAATGTTGGCCGCGCTCATCCGGTTATTTCGGCGGCTCGAGAGCCGGGCCTTCGGTGAGAACTATTCGCGCGGTGGAGCACGACTGGCGGATCCTCTTCGCCTCCGAGTACTCGGGCGAATTCCACCAGCGTCGCGCCGCGTCGGCGGATGGGAACTCCAGCACTACGAGCCGTTCCGGCTCGAATCTGCCTTCGAGCGCTTCGGCCTCGCCGCCCCTCGCAGCGTAGCGACCGCCGTACTTGAAGATGGACGCAGGCGCGAGCTCCTTGTAGCGCTCGTACTTCTGCTTGTCGTGGATCGTTATTTCGGCGAGGACGAATGTGGGCATCAGCCGGTCC
>JALYYD010000098.1 GCA_030946775.1 Gemmatimonadota bacterium | reverse complement strand
GATCAACACCTTCTACCTCGACAGCAGGATCGAGCAGGCGGTCACGGAGCGGCGCTTCACCGCAGCGCGCCTCGCCGAGGTGCAAGCCGATCTGCGCGCCGCAGAGAACCGGCTGCTGGATTTCCTCCAGAGCAACAGGGATTATCTGAACTCCGCCCAGCTCACCTTTCAGCACACACGCCTGACCCGCGAAGTGGATATGAGACAGCAGGTTTACACGGCACTCGCGCAGGCGAATGAACAGGCGAGGATCGAGGAGCTGCGCGACACTCCGACAATCACCATCCTCGAGCACCCGCAACTCCCCGTTCTGCCCGATCCACAGACGAGCGCCCGTAAGATCGTCTTCTCGGCGATGCTTGGCGCCGGTCTCGCGTTCCTCCTCGGATTGCTGCGCGATGTCTTCGGACACCCCGGCTCGGATGAGCCGGGCGACGAAGACCTCGCCCTCTTCAGAGCCGCCGTGAAAAGTGCGGCGGACGACATAAGGCACCCCGCCCGTAAACTGCGCAAACGCGCGAGATAACAAATTGGATTCCAGTAAAAAGAGCGCGCCGCCACGCGGCGTGCGTACAGTAGTCATTGGAGCGGGCCGGATGGGCCTGCGCCACGTCGAGGTCGTCCAGCAGCTTGGGATGGAGATTGTCGCCGTCGCCGACGGCCGGGCTGACGCTCTCAAGGCGGCGACCGATCAGCGGGGGATTCCCGCCGACAGATGCTACGCGGACGGCATCGACGCGATCGCCAGGAACTCCCCTGAGTGCGTCGTCGTCTCGACTACCGCGCCGAGCCACGCCGCTCTCGTACTCGAGGCCGCAAGGCGCGGCGCGAAGTGGATTCTCTGCGAGAAGCCGCTCGCCGTCTCGCTCGCCGAATGCGACGAGATGATCGCCGCCTGCAAGAGCGCCGGCGCGCTCCTCGCCGTGAATCATCAGATGCGCTTTATGGAGCAGTACACGATCCCGAAGGGCCTTCTCGATTCCGAATCGCTGGGCGGGTTCCAGAGCGCGACGGTCGTCACGGGAAACTTCGGCCTGGCGATGAACGGCACTCACTATTTCGAGATGTTCCGCTATATGGCGGGTGAGCCGGCCGCCGAAGTCTCGGCGTGGTTCTCGAAGGACACGGTCGCCAATCCGCGCGGAGCGGAGTTCGTGGATCGTGCCGGTTCCATTCGCGCGGTCACCAAATCGGGTAAACGATTCTACCTCGACGCGAGCTCCGATCAAGGCCACGGAATGACGGCGATGTACACCGGGCGAAATGGCCAGATTGTCATCGACGAGCTCGCCGGCGCGATGCGAACTACGGCGCGCAACGCCGAGCATCGCGAGCTGCCGACGACGCGATACGGAATGCCATTTTCGCAGGAGACACAGCAGATCAAGCCCGCCGATTCATTGGCGCCGACCAAATCGGTGCTCGAGGCGCTGCTTGCCGGTGAGAATTATCCGACGGGCGAAGAGGGGCGCGCCGCCGTCGCAACCCTGATCGCCGCCTACATCTCGAACGAACAGGGCGGCTGCACCGTCAGCGTCGAGCGCGCGAACGAACGGCGCGAGGAGAAGTTCCCGTGGGCGTAAATGACACCGTAACCGTCGCCTTCATCGGAGCCGGCGGAATGTTTCGTGAGCACGCGAAAGCATTCGCGTCGATTCCGGGCGTAAAGCTGGCGGGAGTACAAAGCCGGGCACGCGCCCGCGCAGAAGCGGGGGCAAAGGAATTCGGAATCCCGGTCGTCGCGGATACGATCGCGGAGCTGTACGAGAAGACAAAGGCGGATCTCGTCGTCATCGCGGTGCCTGAGATGTCGCTCGAGCCCGTAGTTGACGAAGCATTCAGGTACGATTGGACGTTCCTGCTCGAGAAGCCGGCGGGTTTCAATCTTCCGCGTGCGGAGAAGATCGCCGCCGCGTCGAAGGGGAAGCGCGTTTACGTCGCGCTCAATCGGCGCTTCAATTCGAGCACGAAGACAGTGCTCGCTGATCTCGATGCCCAAAGCGGCATCCGCTTGGTGAACGCCTACGACCAGCAGAGCGTCGCCGACGCATTGGCGATCGGACATCCGCGGGAGGTCGCGGAGAGCTTCATGTACGCGAATTCGATCCACGTGATCGATCTCATCCGCGTTTTCGGGAGAGGGAAGATCAAGTCGGTGCAGCCGGTGATTGAATACGACGCCGCCAAGCCCGGCCCCGTCGTCGCCCGCATCGAGTTCGAGAGCGGAGACCTCGCTATGTACCAGGGAATCTGGAACGGACCCGGACCGTGGGCGGTGACGGTTACGACTCAGACTTCGCGTTGGGATTTGCGCCCGCTGGAGAAGGCGGCGGTGCAGCGGAAGGGCGAGCGTGTCCTTACGCCGGTCGAGCAGGAGCAGGCGGACAAGGACTTCAAGGCCGGATTCAAGCTGCAGGCGGAGGCGGTCGTCGCCGCGGTGCGCGGGCAGCCTTCGGAAGCTCCGACGATCGAGGATTCACTCGAATCGATGACGCTCGTCGCGGCGATCTTCGGGCATACACGCATTGGCGGCTAGCGCCGACTCGGCGGCCGAAGTATTCGGCAGGATCTGCGAAGCCGAAGAGCGGTTGAATCTTTTTCAGCACCAGCTCGACGGCTGGTGCGTCTGGCCGATCTTCAG
>JALYYD010000185.1 GCA_030946775.1 Gemmatimonadota bacterium | reverse complement strand
ACGCAAACGAATACGATCAGCACGAACACCCACGCGTCGTTGAAGCTGAGCATCGACGACTGTTGCATCACCTGGCCGTCGAGAATCTTGAGCGCCGCGTTGTGCGCGCTGTAGGCATCCATCCCGCGCGCCATCATCCCCTTGGTGAGCATCTCGAGCCGGCTAGTGACGGCGAGATTCCCAACCGCCAGATCGCTGACGAGATCAGCGCGGTGATACTCGGTGTGCCTGGAGACATAGTTCGCGAGAAGGGCGATTCCGAACGAGCCGCCGAGCTGGCGCGAGAGACTTATCAATCCCGATGCCTGCTGCGCCTCGCTCGGCTCGACGGAGGCATAGGCGACGTTGTTGATCGGCACAAACAGCAAACCGAGCCCGAATCCGCGGATCAGCAGCGCGTTGCGGACGTCGATCTCGCCGGCGACGGTGGTGAGATGTCCCATTCGCCACATCGAGAATGAGAAGAGCCCGATACCGCACGCGATTAGAACGCGCGCGTCAACCAGCGGCTTCTTTCCGTTCAGCAGCCAGCCGCAGAGCAGCGCGCTCGCACCGGTCGCCACTCCGCCGGGGAGCATCGCCAGCCCCGTTTCAGTCGGAGTGAAGTGGAGAATTCCCTGCGCGAACATCGGGAAGAGAAAAACTCCGCCGTACAGTCCGAATCCGAGCGTGATGAATAGAAATATGGAGGCGGCGAGCGTCCTGTTGCGCAGCACACGGAAATCCACCACCGGGTGCTTGTTGCGCTTGCTGAGCTCCCACCAGACCATCGCGATCAGACAGGCGGCGGAGAGCAGCGCGATCCGGAGAATGGTGTTGTCCGAGAACCAGTCCTTGGAGTTTCCTTCCTCCAGCACGTACTGCAGCCCGCCAACGCCGACGGTGAGCAGGCCGATGCCCGTCCAATCCACCGTGCCGCGCTTGGCCTGGGTGTCGGGCGCGTCGTGAAGGAAGGTGGTGATCAGAAAAGCCGACGCAATTCCGATCGGAACATTGATGAAGAAGACCCAGTTCCAAGTGTAGTTATCAGTGATCCACCCGCCGAGCGTGGGCCCAAGCGTCGGCGCGACAATGATGCCGAGCATAAAGACCGCCTGAACGAGTCCCTGCTCCTCGCGGGTGAATATCTGGCGGAGCGTCGCCTGCGCCGTCGAGAGCAGCGCCGCGCCCCCGGCACCTTGAACGATTCTCCAGCCAACGAGTTCGATGAGCGAGTGCGACGTGCCGCAGAAGAACGAGGCGACGACGAACAACACGATCGAGAAAGTGATATAGCGCTGGCGTCCGAATCTCGCCGCGAAGAAAGCCGTCATCGGCAGGAAGATGACGTTGGAGAGGATGTAGCCGGTCGCCACCCAACCGATCTCTTCCTGCGTGGCGCCGAGGTTGCCCGCCATCTGCGGGAGCGCGACGTTGACGATGGTGGTGTCGAGCACCTCCATTATCGCGGCTGTGATGAGGCCGAGGAGGATGACCCAGCGGTATTTCCTGACGAAGGCGGCGGCGGAGGTGGCGCGTTCGTGCGGGGTGTCTCCGCCAGGCTTGGCGGGCCGGCGGGATGTTTTGACGGGAGCGGTCATCGCCCGAATGATAAACGGTTCATCGGCGCGAGGCCTTTGCAAAATATGACCCGGGCGGGTCTCGAACCCGCGACCTACGGATTAAAAGTCCGTTGCTCTACCAACTGAGCTACCGGGTCGGGAGATGGTGCGCTCCCGCTACAAATATAGTTGGGCCGGGTGGCTACTCGTGGCCCGCCGAATCTGGCTGCGACTCGGCGCTCAGCCATCCCTTCGTCCAGATCACGAGCGCACCGCAGTCGCTGCCCATCACGATGAACTGCGGCGGGGTCTCGCTCGCGCTTGGATACACTTCCATCGCGCCGAGCTCGCTGCCGGAGATGACCTCCTCGATCGTCATTCCGCCGGACATATAAGCGCGCGAGCCGTCAACGAAGACGTTGAGGACACATCGGCCCGATATGCTCATCGATCGCGTGGAGAGAATCGTAGTGCGGCCGGGGAGCCGGCTGATCACCTCTATGCCGCTCACGCTGCGCAGCATGTCGCTGGCGTTCATCGGATGCCGCCGCGCGATCTCGTCAGGGGAGACGAAGCTTCCCCAGCCCTGACGCTTACGCTCGAAGAACCCGGTCTGCGCGAGAAGCGGTGCGCTGAGACTGTCGAGAACCGTGATCGTGCTCAACGTGACATTGGACGGAGTGAGTATCACGCGAATCTGTCGCGTGCGGCCGGCGCGGAGGTCGGTGGTAAATCTCGCCGGACCGAAACCGACGACCCGAACCAGGAATTCAGTCTTTCCGGCCTTGAGCCCGCGAAGGAGAAACTGCCCTGAATCGCTGCTCGTCGTTCGCGCGCTTCCGTCGGCGACCATGACTTGCGCACCGCGCAGCTTTCTGCCGCTCGAGTCAACTACCACGCCGGCAATCCGCGCTGTGGAATCGATGATCGTTCTGGGGGGCTTCGGAGCCTCGGTGATCACGATGTCGTCCGGAGTGCGGCCGTAGAACTTGATCGCGATAAGCTTCTGATCCTCCACCTGCTTCTGACTGAATCGCGCATCTCGCGCAAGATCCTGCTCCGAGTGTACCTGCTCGAAAAGCGCGAGCCCGTTAAATATCTCCCGATACGTTGTCGTCACCTGCAGGCCGTACACCGGCGGGTTGAGCTTCTCCGGTTTGGTGAGCTTGAACACCGCCTTCCTGATCATGTACGTCGCCGTATCAATGAAAGCGGAGCCTTCGACATCAGTAGCCTTAATATCCTTCGCAGGCGCGAAATCAATTCGGTACGCTCGCGCGGCCCCGACATCCTCGGCGCCCCTGAAGCGGAAGCAGTGACTACTGATGAAGAGGGGATCTGCAAGGTCCACCAGCGTCGGTATGCGCATCTCTCGCGCGCTCCGCGAAATGGTCGAATCAACCAGGTGCACGAGATTTCCCGGGGAATAGCCGCCGACGACTTTGCTCAAATATGAAATCGTGTCTATGGTGGGCAGAGTGAGTCCGCCGATACCCTCGTATGCGTACTGTCTCTCGAGGTCGTACGCGAATGGATAATCGGAACGCAGCAGTCGCTCCCGCTCGGCGTTCTTTGTCAGCTCCTCGAGAAGTATGCCTAATGCCTCAGCTTGCGCACTCGAGCCGCACGACGTTGCATAAGTCCGCACCGCGACGAGCCGGAACGCCACCGGCTGGAGCTTGAACACCATCGCGCGGATGCTCGCTCCGGCAACGACGGTGATCGTCGTGTCGAGCGGAGAGTATCCCAGCTGCCGCACACGGAATGCGTACCTCCCGGGCGCGAGGTCGAATGTGAACGACCCGTCGGCGCCGGTGAATCGTTGGACGCCACCGCCAATTGATACGGTGCTGTACGGCAGGCTCTGCTCCGACGCTGCAGATACAACAATTCCGCCGACGATAACCGTTTGCTGTCCGCACAGCGCCCGGGGCGTTACGGCAATCATCGCGATGCAGAAAGCGGCTTTGAAAAATCTCATCGGCAATAGTTAGCGCAGGGATCGCAAAGTAGAAATGCGCCTTTCATTTCAGGAATGTGTGCCTTTCATATCCGAGGGCTACGGCTTTCCGTCCAGCCTCCGCGACGCCGTCTCGAGAACGAGGGAGACGATCGCCACAATGAAGAGGTCCATCATCAAAGCCTCACTTCCCGCCCAGCCCACGGGCTCGACCGTCGATGGCGTGCCGAGCGCCGAGTAGAGGCCGGCAAGCGGAGCGGCGTCGGAACCCTGCGAAGCACGCAACCTCACTCTCGCACCGTGCGCAGCGCTGCTCACGATCGAGGAGATCCAGTTGCGATAATCCTCTACCGCATCACCACTGCCGGACATTCTCCATCGCCAGCTGTCTTCGTAGCCGACTTGCATCACGCGCCCGTTCCCCGCCCTGCGTGCAGCCACCGCCGCTCGCTGGCCGCGCCTCTCCAGAACGATCGCATCCGGCTTCACATTCGCGAGCGAGCGCATCGCGAGGCCGGCGCGCGGATTGTTTGCCCTTACCTCTCCGCCGGCGACAGGATCGCCGGTCTCGGCCGGCAGTATTCCCCGAAGTGCAGGGATCGCAGCGCCTTCACCCAGCGCGACGAGGCCGCCACCATCGCGTACGAAGCGATTGATGGCAGCGGCAAAGCGTGACGCCGATGAATCGAGAACCACGACCGCCGAGTAGAGCGATGTGTCGATCGCCGTCGAAGGTGCTCCCTGGGTGACATCGTTGCCCGGTGAGACGTTGAGCCGCGCGCTCACTCGCCAGCCGTATTCTTCCAGCGAGGCAGCGACGAATTTCGCATCCCACCCCGCTCGGCCCAGAACGAGCACGGGGCGCACGACGAGGGAGTCGGCCCGCGCAGAGGTCGCCACCGCGCCGCCGAGCGATGCGCGGATGGATCCGTGCACGAGCAACGGTCCCGCCGACGCACCCATATAACGAACCGGCAGCGTGTCGAGCGCGCCGAGCGAATCATAGAGGGCCACTCTGCTCTTGGCCGGCGCTGCGATCCAGACTCTGCTCTTGCCCTTCGGATCGGCGATCGGCTCGACGGATACTGCTGTCGCAGGAAGCGCGGAAGCCCAGGAGACCGCAGTGCCGGCGCCGCGAAGGTCGGACGCCCAATCGCGCGTGGCGGGTGAAGGCGCCGAGTCGAAGCGTAGATGCGCCGATCGGGGCGACGAGACCGTGCTCCAGTCGGCCAACGCTGAGTGCAGGCGATTGTCACCGCCGGCCGCCTTGACCGATGGCTGCTCGTTCATCGCGAACAGCGCGTGCCGGATCGCAAATAGCAGACTGAGAATGAGCGTCGCTCGCAGCGCACGTACGGCGAGCAGGCGCACCCGGCGGCGCGTCGTAAGGTCAGCGGGTGAGCGCATACACGATCAAGTTGACGCCGAA
>JALYYD010000162.1 GCA_030946775.1 Gemmatimonadota bacterium | reverse complement strand
CGCCTCGACTGCGGATGCGCCGGTAGCGATGCGCGCGCTGAGGCGGCGGCGATCGGAGCTTCCAAGCGGAGGAATCGGAATGAGCGAGTCCACGTACACTCGGTAGGCGACATCGGTTGGAACGCGGCCGGCGGAGGCGTGCGGATGGAAGAGAAATCCCTTCTCCTCCAGATCGCTCATCGTGCTTCGAATCGTCGCGGATGAGACACCGAATCCAAAACGCTCGGCGAGCGCCTTCGAGCCGGCGGGCTGCGCCGTCTCGACGTACGTCTGCACCACCGCCTCGAGAACGCGGCGCTCTCGCTCGCTAAGCTGCGGGACTCCCATAGGTACTAATATAGTTGCGGCCGGCCTCCGCTCCTCCCAAATCTGCGGCCAGTGCGTCGAGACGCAGCCATCCGGAAGCATTGAGAGTTACCGTGTCGCCGCTCATCGATCCCCACCCCGCATCGACCCAGCGGGTGATGCGCCCCGCGTCAGATGCGCGGGCGCGAAACCCCGATGACGTACGAAGTCCGAGATAGATGCTTTCGAGCAAGCGCGCTTCTGCGGTGAGACGCTCGAAACCATCTTCCCCTCCCTCACCCGCCAGCAGCCGGTCTTTCCATTCTTCGTATGGCCGCACATTCCAGCGGCGCTCGTCGCCGATGAGCGAATGCGCCGACGGGCCCACGCCGAGATACTCGGCGCCCGTCCAGTAGGAAGAGTTATGACGGGAGACGATTCCGTCGCGCGCGTAGTTGGAAACCTCGTAGTGATTGTATCCCGCGGCGGCGAGCGAAGCATCGGCCTCGAGAAACTCATCCGCGTAAGGATCTTCGGCACCTGGAAGAACGGTGCCGGCACTCACCCACCGGGCGAGCGGTGTCTTGGGCTCGACGGTTAGTCCGTAGACGGAGATGTGCGGCGGGTTCAGCGCGATCGCCTTCGAGAGATCGTCGCTCCACGAGCGGTTGAGACTGGCTGGAAGCGAGAAGATGAGATCGATCGAGATGTTGTCGATGCCGGCGTCGCGAAGCATTCCAACCGCCTTCGTTGCATCAGCGCCGGTGTGGTTGCGATGCATCCACCGAAGTACATCGTCGTTGAACGATTGCACGCCAAGGGAAACCCGATTTATTCCTGCCTCGCGCCACGCTTGCGCGTCGGGGGGATTCACATCCTCCGGATTCGCCTCGATGGTCACCTCGGCGGAATCGGCAATCGTCGCGCGCTCGCGCACCAGATCGAGAACCGATGCTAGCCCCGCAGAGCCGAGCCGCGACGGAGTACCGCCGCCCAGATAGACCGTATCCAGAATCCAGCTCTCCCGCGGCGCAGTCCGATCGAGCTCGGCGCGAAGAGCGGCGAGATACTCGGCGACCGGGACCTCACGCCTCACCGCGATGCTGAAATCGCAGTAAACGCAGCGGCGTCCGCAGAAGGGAACGTGGATGTAGAGGTGGCGCGGGGTCACCCGTTCAATATAAAAGTGCCGGGGTCAGCGTCGGCGGATCTCGCCGGCGAGGCTGCATTCGACTAGCCCCATAAGCTCCAGCGAGGTGATCGCCGCGAGACACTCGGCGGGTGCGAGGCCCGTCTTGAGACCGACCGCGTCTGAATCCGTGAAGTTGAAACCGACCGCCTCCCAAACCCGCTGTTCTACATCCGGCAGGCTCGGCAGCGTCCGCTCGGTCGGAGGTGCGGCGAGGCCGAGCAACGCGAGCAGGTCGGCGGAAGAGGTGATCACGACCGCTCCGTCGCGGATCAACTGGTTCGCGCCGGCGCTCTGCTCCGAATCGATTTGCCCGGGCACCGCGGCGACAACGCGTCCCAAATCCAGCGCGTGAGATGCTGTGTTGAGAGCCCCGCTCTTGTGCCCCGCTTCGACGACGACGGTGATTCGCCCGAGCGCGGCGATGATTCTATTGCGCTTCGGGAACGAGCCGCGCTGCGCCGAAGCGCCGGGAGGATTTTCCGAGAGCACCAGCCCGTGCGCGGCGATTGCCGCGTGAAGCGGGCGATGCCCGGCCGGATAGGCGACGTCTATTCCCGTTCCGAGAACGGCGATGGTTGCTCCCCCGTTTTCGAGCGCCGACCGGTGGGCGGTCGCATCGATACCGCGAGCCATTCCGCTGACGACGCAGACACCTGCCCGGACCAGGTCGCGCGAGAGATTTCGCGCGGTTCTTTCGCCGTAGCTGGTCGAGTCTCGCGTTCCCACGATTGATACTGCCGGCCGGTGGAGCACGTTCAGGTCACCGAGCCAGAAAAGCTCGCCTGGCGGCTGCGCGAGATCGGTGAGTGAGGCGGGATAACGGTCATCCCGCTGCCGCAGAAATTCGCATCGAGCTACCTCAGAAACTACTTGAGGTGGCTCAGGTAACATCAGGGCATCGCGGGGGTTGATGACTTCTTGATTGCTTCGTGCTTCAGCTTGAGCAACTCCGTCCACCACGCGGCGGTGAGCGCGTCGAGACCTAGCCTGCCCGGCGCACTAATTGAAAATATCCCGAACGCCCCCGGCGCCTCGATGGGGGGAACGTAGCTCTCGCCGAGGAGATCGAGTTTGGTGAAAACGACGCAAAAGGGCTTCGCCGCGAGGTCCGCGGAATAGGCGGCGATTTCTGCTCTAAGCTGGTCGTACTCTGCCTGCCAGTCCATCGTGTCGATGGGAATCAGAAACGCAAGCAATCGCGTCCGCTCGATGTGGCGGAGGAACTGGAGGCCCAGACCCTTCCCCTCGTGCGCGCCTTCGATGATGCCCGGGATGTCGGCGACCACGAAAGTCCGATTGTCGCTCAGCTGGACGACGCCGAGGTTCGGGGAGAGCGTCGTGAAGGGGTAGTCCCCGATCTTGGGATGCGCGGCGGAGATCACGGAAAGCAGTGTGGACTTCCCCGCGTTCGGCTGTCCCACCAGGCCGATGTCGGCGATGAGCTTGAGCTCGAGCTCGATGTTCCGCATCTGCCCTTCCTCGCCCGGCTGCCACTCGCGCGGCGCCTGGTGCGTCGCCGTCGCGAAGAACCAATTGCCCTTCCCGCCGCGCCCGCCCTGGGCGATGAGGATTTCCTGTCCGTCCTCGAGAATCTCGCCGATCAGCTCCTTGGTGTCCGCGTCGCGGATCACGGTGCCGGGAGGCACAGGGAGAACGATGTCTTTCCCTGAATGCCCGCTCTTGTTCGAGCCCATCCCGTGCTCGCCGCGCTCGGCGACCCACCTGTCGCGGTAGGTGTAATCGAGAAGCGTCGCGAGGTTGGTGTCGCCGCGCACGTGCACGTCGCCGCCGCGGCCGCCGTCACCGCCGTCGGGACCGCCCATCGGCACGCGATACTCGCGGCGGAATGAAGTGCACCCCGACCCCCCGGTTCCCGCTTCCACTCGAACGACTACGCGATCAATGAACATCGGGTGCTCCGCGCCTGACGCGGGAAAAGAGAAGCTTGTACGACGCGAGGCGGTCGGCGGGAACGAGGTCCGCCAGCGAATCCAGCGTGGCCTCGACTGCGCTTGCGTCAACGCCCGCGTTGAGCGCGCCGCGAAGGTGCGAATGAAGCTGCCGCTGCTGGCCCGACGCGGCGCAGGCGGCGACGATGCAGAGCTCGCGCAGCTTCAAGTCTAACAGGGGACGGGAAAGAATCTTTCCGTAGCCATCGGTGATCATCCACTCGTCGAGCAGAGGGTGGAGCGAGCGGATGTTCTCGCGGAGCTTGTCGTAGGCGGCGCCGTACACCGTCGAGCAGGTGATCGCGCCGCGCTCGTTCCACTCCTGCAGCCCGCCGGTTTCGGCAAGGGTTTCAGGATGCGGCGCGGCGGCGAACCCGCGCCAGATGCGCGCGGCGTTAAGAGCGCGCGGAAACCCCGCGAACAGATATGACTGAAGGACGACTTCTTCGACGAGCGCAGGATTGACCTGGCCGATTGCAGCTTCCATTTCCCTTTTCACAGAATTTTCATCGAGCCCGGCAATCGCCGCCGCGATGCGAACGAGCGCGATCTCAGGACCGGTGGACGCGCCTAGGCTACCACTCTCGTGGCGCTGCGCGTCATCGGGCATCGGCACGCATCATCACTTCGCCGACGCACTCGCCGCGGGTGTTCTTGATCGGCTTCCGCAGGAACGACTTGAGGCCTTCCGGCGGGCCGTCCGGAAGCGCGCCGAGCTGCGCGAGCAGAAACAGCAGGGCCGGCACCTGGGCCCGCTGCGCTCCGTCCTCGACTTTAACGGCGAGGCCGATCCCTCGCTCGGGTATCATCGCGCAGTGGACGCCTTCTGCTCCCACCTTCGAGACGACTCTGCCGTTCGTGCCTTCGATGAGCATCGAGTCGGTGCGGTCGGTGCCGCCGACGAGAAATGGATGGCTGGCCATCGCCGTAAGGACGCACTTTGGCGATTCGTCGCCACGCTCGGCAGCGAGTGCGAATCGCGAGTACGCGCGGGCCATTCTCTCGAGCGACATTCCAAATACGACCGCGCCGCAGCCGTCGACAGCCTGGACGATCTTCGTCGCCGGAATGTCGGTCCAGAGCGAGACTTCGTTGAGAATCGCCTTCTGCACCGGGTGGCCGGCGAGCTCGTATCCTTTCAGCGGCCACTTGCTGTGCTGTGCGGCGGCGAGCATCGCGGCGTGCTTTCCGGAGCAGTTGTTGTGAAGACGTGTCGGGCGCGC
>JALYYD010000116.1 GCA_030946775.1 Gemmatimonadota bacterium | reverse complement strand
CGAACAAGCCGCTGCGGCAGAGCGTCGAAGCGGGGGAATTCCGCACCGATCTCTACTATCGTCTCAACGTGCTCAGCATCTATCTCTCGCCGCTGCGCGAGAGGCGCGAAGACATCCCGCTGCTCGTGCGCCGCTTCATCCAGGAATTCTCCACGCAGCACGACCGCCCCTTCCACGGCATCTCGGCGGAGGCGATGCAAATATTGATGAGCTATCCGTGGCCGGGAAATGTGCGCGAGCTGCGGAACCTCATCGAGAGTATGGTGGTGCTGTCGCCGGGACACGAGATCGTGCCCGGCGACATACCGCGCCAGATCCGCGACGCCGGCGGGGCGAGATTCCTGCCCGTGCGCGTCGGCCCGGTGGTGCGGAGCGCGCAGGGAGTGGAGGGGAGGGAGCTGGAGTTTCTTGTGAGGTCTATGCTCGAGCTCAAGCTTCAGGTGGAAGAGCTGCGCCGGAGAATGGACGACGACGGTCATCATCCCGATTGGCAGCGCGAAATACGACCGGCTGCGCACGCGCCGGTGATTGCGTCACCGATAGAGCCGCCGGATCAACCGACTGCGCCGTCGGCGTTGACGCTGACGCCGGGGATGACGATGTCGGAGATCGAGCGTGCGGCGATCGAAGCGGCGCTCAAAGAGACGCGCGGCAACAGACGGAAGGCGGCGCAGATTCTCGACATCGGCGAGCGCACGATGTACCGGAAGCTGAGGGAGTACGGGATTCCTATCGAAGCACAATAGAGACGGACGCAACGGCGCATCCCTCCGCAAATGGTTTGTCCGCTGCAGGACATAACAAAACGAAATGCGCACTTTTTGGAATGAAAAGTGTATTTACACGTCTCTACGATCATTTCACCTTGAATTGGGCGTACGCGCGAAGGTGAACTACTAGCCGGGGGGCGGAGCATGAGATTCAAGGCAATTCGCAGTGTCACGGCGATCATCGGAGCTTTCACCGTGCTCTCCGCATGCGGAAGCGATGTGACTGCACCCGACGTCACGCCCGCCAGCATTGCTCTCTCCACTACCGCGGCTTCCTTGGCAGCAGGATCAACCCTGCAGCTTACAACAACGGTGAAGAATGCCGGCGGAGAGATTCTCACCGGGATTCCTGTTTCCTACTCGTCGTCCAACACCAGCGTCGCCGGCGTCAACTCGAGCGGACTTGTCACCGCGACCGGCACGCTAGGCTCGACCAGCATCACCGCGAGCGCCGGCACTCTGACATCCGCGCCTGCCGTCATTACAGTCACAGTGGGGCCGGCGAGCAACATCGCAAAGACAATAGATCTCCCCGCCTCGCTCGTCGTCGGCAGCTCCAACACCATCGGAGTGAAGGTTACCGATCAGTTCGGGAACCCTATCGCTGGCACAGCAGTCACCTTCTCTACTTCAGTTGGCGGAGGTAGCGCGACTCCGCCTACCGCCACGACTGACGCATCAGGTGTATCCACCACGTCATTCAAGCTGGGCACCACGGCGGGCGTGAATTCCGTTACCGCGTCGGTGGTCGGCGTTACCGGATCGCCGGTCACGTTCTCGGCGACAGGTGTAGCTGGTCCGGCGAGCAACATTGTGAAGGCAATCGATCTCCCGGCATCGCCCGCCGCCGGAAGCTCGAACAATGTCGGAGTGAAGGTGGTCGACCAATTTGGAAACGGGATTGCGGGGACCGTGATTACCTTCTCGGTTTCGTCGGGAGGAGGTGCGTTCACTCCGGCCACAGCTACCACCGACGCATCTGGTGTAGCGACCACGTCGTTCAAGCTGGGCAATACAGTTGGCGCCAACACCGCCACTGCGTCCGGAGTTGGCCTTGCCGGATCGCCCGTCACTTTCTCAGCAATCAGCGTCGCCGGCGCCGCTGCATCGGTTGCCAAGGTAGTCGATCTGCCGCCATCCCCAATAGCCGGGAGCAGCAATACTGTATCGGTGAAGGTCATCGATGCGCTGGGAAATCCCGTCGTGGGGACTGGAGTCACATTCGCGGTGGCGGCCGGGAGCGGAAGTGTGTCTCCTGCGAGCGTGAATACCGATGCATCCGGCGTGGCTGTGGCTTCGTTCAAAATGGGAAGCAGCCCTGGAGTAAATTCGGTCATCGCCACCGCGATCGGTCTTACCAATTCGCCGATATCTTTCACAACGACGAGCGTCGTCGGCCCAGCGAGCAACGTTGTAAAGATCACCGATCTTCCCGCTGCTCCGGTCGTTGCAAGCTCCAGCCCGATTTCCGTGCAAGTAACAGATGCACTGGGGAATCCAGTTTCTGGAATCGCGGTTACGTTCGCAATATCTGCGAGCGACGGTTCGGTTTCTCCTCTCAGGGTCGTGACCGATGCGACGGGAATAGCCAGCGCAAATTTCAAATTAGGGAACCGCGTCGGCGTCAACAGCGCGACCGCTTCCGTATCAGGTGTCGCCGGATCACCCGTCTGGTTTGTTGCGACGAGTGTCGCGGGAGCTGCGGCGTCGATCTCGGCGGTCAACACCTTGCCGGCAACAGCCGTTGTCGGCTCGTCGCTGACCGTCTCCGCGAGGGTTAGCGACGCCTTCGGCAACCCGGTTTCTGGAACGTCGGTCATATTCACCGAACCCGCGGGATTTGGCACCGTGAGTCCCGTAACCGTCACAACCGACGCGTCCGGTATCGCCAGCTCCACCCTTAAACTGGGAAGCACGCCCGGCTTCAATTCGGTCCTTGCCAGCGTCATCGGTCTCACGAACCAAGCGCTCTTCTCGACGACAGCTGTCGCTGGACCTTAATCGCAGCTCGCGGCGCGGTGCGCGGAACTAGATTCTTCACGGAGGATTGCCCAAGCATCCCAGGCTAGAGGACTTCTCTGATGAGAGTGATCGGCCGTTCTTCTTATCTCGCCTTTGCGGTCATCGCCATCATCGCGGAGCCTCGCGTTATGTGCGCCGGGCCCGCTGCGCTCCCGGATTCGACCGCTGCCGCCTCGCTCGACGGAGTCGTCACGGATTCGCTGAATCAAGCAGTCGCCGGTGTCGAGATCATTTCACCCGACCGCCGCTTCAAGGCGACGACCAACTCCGTCGGCGCGTTCAAGTTGTCAGGAATCCCTGCCGGCGGCGCGACTTTCACTGTGCGTAAGATTGGCTACGGGGTCGGAGAGTTCACGCTCGCGCTGGATCCCGGCGAAGCCCGACATCAGACGATCGTCCTGACCCGACTGAATAACATTCTGAAGCCGGTGGTCGTAGCGGAGACCGCGTGGCATCGCGGATTACGCGAGGTGGGATTCTATGACCGGTCGGCCGTTTCGCGCGGAACGTTCCTCACGCCGGAGCTGCTCGCCGTTCACGAGGGAACGACACGCACGGGTGACTTGTTGCGAGGAGTAAACGGAGTCAGAATCAGCGCCGCACCGACCGCGCACGGGATGCTCCCGTTCAGCACGGGCGGATATATGAGAATCGGCTCGCAGGCAGTCTGCCTGATGAATCTGTACATAGACGGGGTGCGCGTAGATCTGGGGTCGGCATTCGATCGCGGGCTCGCCTCGAAGAGTTCAGACCATCAAGACGTCGTCACGCTGGACGATGTCATCCCTGCCGCCGACGTCGGCGCAATCGAGGTTTATCCCAGCGGTGTGAGCACGCCGCAGAGATACAGCGGAGTCTCGCAAGGGTGCGGCACCATTCTCATTTGGACGAAGATAAAGCTGAATGCACCTAATAGATCCAACTAGGCAGGATTACTTGGAGAGTCCAATGACCTCGCGCATTCTGGTTCTGTCAGTGGCGTTATTCCTTGGAATCGCGACCCCGCTAGCCGCGGAGGGCTCGGCGACGAAGGATTCCGTTGCAGTGTCGTCCCTGGACGCAGTGGTCACCGATTCCCTGAACCAAGCGGTTTCCGGAGTCGAGATCATTTCACCCGACGGCCGCTTCAAGGCGACGACGAATTCCGTCGGAGCATTCAAGCTGTCGGGAATTCCGTCAGGGAGCGCGACGTTCGTGGTGCGGAAGATCGGCTACGGCGCCGGGGAGTTCACGCTGACGATGAATCCGGGCGAGACGCTACATCAGACAATCGTGCTGACGCGGCTGAACAACGTTCTGAAGCCGGTGGTCGTCGAGGAAACGCAGCTGCACCAGGGATTGAGAGAAGTCGGGTTCTACGAGCGCGCCGGTGGCTTCTCGCGCGGAACTTTTCTTACACCTGAAGTTCTTGCTAGCCGAGGCACCAGCCGCTCGAGCGACTATCTGCTTGGCGTGAATGGAGTGAGAATCAGCTCCGGATCACGAGGTGGCGCTCCGTTGGGGACCGGCGGGTATATGTCGATTTCGCAGCGAGGTCGAGTGGCGTCGTCAGGACCTTGCGTAATGAACGTCTACATCGACGGGAATCGCGTGAACGTCAGCTCCGATGGGGCCGGGGCAGGCACGGACGCCGGGAACGGAGCAACGCTCGATGACCTGATCTCCGCCAACGACATCGGCGCGATCGAAGTTTACCCGAGCGGCGTTACCGCGCCGCAGAAATACACCGGGGTCTCACAGGGCTGTGGCACCGTTCTCGTCTGGTCGAAGATGAAGCTGAACGCGCCGCAGACGGGGAGCAGCGCTGGTCATTGAGGCTCGGCTCTGCGCGTTTCGCTCCCGCTTTTTTCTTGATTAAACCGTTGCTCCGCTTGATATTGACGCGTCTCAAAGAGCGTCATCATTTCATCCCGTTCAGGATCAATTGACCTCACCGATAGCCGGCGCCGTACTCCCGATAAAGCGGGCGGAGGATCTCATCCTCACGCTGCCGGGAGTCGTATCCGTAAAAATTCTTTCCAGCGACAACGGAACGATCGAGCAGATCCACGTTCTGACGAACCAGGAGTTCACCGCCAAGCAGGTCGTCCGCAACATCGAAAGCGCGCTGGTCGCACACCTTTCGATGCGGATCGACCACCGGAAGATTTCGGTTGCCGTGACGAGCGAGCCCAGGGGGAAGCGGGTTCGCGAGAGCTCGGGAGACGGCGGGAATGGTGGCGGCGGGGGATCGTCGGCTGGGGAGGCGAATTTGGCCGTGACGAGGCGGCGGCTGTACTTCGAGGACGTGGAAGTGAGGGGTTCGAGGGCGAAGGGCGTGTCCTGCCGAGTGACTTTGCGGAAGGGTGATGCGTCCTGGACCGGGGAGGCTCAGGGCATCGAGGGCGACCGGTCGCGTTTGGATCTTGCGGCGCGGGCGACCGTGCTTGCGATTGCGGCTGCCGAGGGAAGGGAGGGGCAGCTGGCGGTCGAGGGGGTGAAGGTAGTGGAGGCGTTCGACAGGCGGTACGTTTTTTTGGCTGTCACCGTACGGAGCGGGCGGGAGGCGAAGCTTCTTGCCGGTACCTGTGAGATAACTGAGAGCGCGGAGACGGCGAGCGTGCTGGCCGTTCTGAACGCGACAAACAGATGGATAGATCAGGAATCAGAGTAACGCTGTTGTAATGAATTTGTTGTAGAGTTGTGCTGCATCAAAGGATTCGAGTTCAGGGCGAAAAACCTTTACCAGACAACTATAGGATAAAAAGACCCCCGTCCCGGCACGAGCGGAGTTGAGCGGGCAAGACATGGTTTAAGAGCGGAGCCGACCTTGGCAGCGCGTTAGGAGAAATCCGGCGCGACTTCATTTAAGGGAGGTGACGTCTCAATGTTCGATTGGTTCATGTCTTTTTTCCGCACCAGCGATAAGACCTGGCAGTAAGCCGCGGCGGGGGTTTTTTCTATGACCAAAATTCAACGCCTTGTTAGCGCTGTTGTAGTTTCTGGTGCGCTGGCTACCGGATACTTAGTGAGCATCGATGCGGGTATTCCGATTGGATACCTCCGCATTGCTTTCGTATTCGGTGCGATCGGATTGCTCGCGCGCCTTCTCCGGCATCGGATTGGTCGAGAGACGACCGGCTCGCTCGCGTTCATCCCTCTGTTGGCCAGCGCGACAATGGCCCCGCATTGGGTCACAGTCGTTTCCGTGACCATCGTTGTGCTCGTCGATCAACTAGTCGCACGGGTTGACTGTGAAAAGGCAATTTTCAACACGGGCCAATAC
>JALYYD010000113.1 GCA_030946775.1 Gemmatimonadota bacterium | reverse complement strand
GACGCTTGTAGTGTGATTTTTGCACCATTTCGAACACAATGACTCAAATAGTTTCGTTGATCGCCGCCTTCCTCATCCTCGCGCCATTCGCCGCCGTTCAAGCCGGAAAGATGTCCGTCGCCGGACGGTCGTATCTCGCGATGAACTTGCTCGGCTCGGGAGCATTGACGGCGATCGCGTTCAACACCGGGCAGTACGGATTCATTTTGCTCGAGGGCGTGTGGGCGATCGTGAGTGCTGTCGGACTCGTGCGCGCGCTCAGGACTCCGGCGGTATGACGCGCGACTCTATTCGCGAATCGGGCACCAGCCACATCAACGCGACGACAACGTAAAGTGCATCCGCGAAGAGTTGATGCACGAAGGCGAGGCCGATGGCGACTGCGTAGATGACCGGCGAAAGCTTTCCCTTGAGATCGCGGCCGATTGCTTTGCGCAGCGGTGAATTCTCTCCCTGCTGGCGGATGATCAGCCGTTGCAGCACGAAATACGCGACACCGGCGAAAAACAACACTACACCGTACAGCGCGGTCGGAATCGGGGCAAAGTGATTTTCCCCCATCCAGCCCGTCGCGAAGGGGACGAGCGACAGCCAGAAAAGAAGATGGAGATTCGCCCACAGCACCGCGCCGTTCACCGTTTCAGTGAGCGTGAACATGTGGTGATGATTGTTCCAGTAGATGCCAAGGTAGACGAAGCTCAGCAGGTAAGTCAGGAACACCGGGAGCATCGGAGTCAACACGGAGAGATCGATGCCGTGCGGAATGCGAAGCTCGAGCACCATAATGGTGATGAGAATGGCGAGCACGCCGTCGGTGAATGCTTCCAGCCGGTCCTTTCTCATCCTATGATTTGTCTGATCTCAATCGCGAGATAGAATGAAGCTTGCAGCCATCTTTGTCCTCATCTTTGGCTTCCGGATGTGGCGGGCAAAGCGAAATCCAGGCCATAAGCGGACGCCGGAGGTTTACCGATAATGCCATCAACGCCGGCGAAAAAGAAGAGCAGCAAGACTGCGCGCACCGCGATCCCGCTCGCCCAACTGCGAAAGATCTGCCTCGCACTTCCCGAGGCGCACGAGGTAGAAGCCTGGGGCGCGCCCACATTTCGTGTCAAGAACAAGATCTTCGCGATGTACGGAGGCGACAGCTCCTCGCATCACAGCGGACGGCCCGGCGTTTGGATCAAGTCGAAGCACACAGTTCAGGAGATCGTCCTCCACTCCGCTCCGACGAAATACTTCAAGCCGCCGTACGTCGGGCCCGGTGGGTGGACCGGTGCATACCTCGATAAGAAACCGGACTGGAAGACGATTTCCGCATTGCTGCTCGACGCATACCGGCAGACGGCGCCGAAGAAACTCCTCGTCAAGCTCGACGACGAATAGCCGCAATAGAAAAAAGCCCGCCGAACATCGGCGGGCTTTTTTGCTGCGTATGGTTCGGGTTACTTCACCTGCGAATCCGGAATGTCCGTGAGCCCGCGTTGAATCAAGAGCGGCTCGACAATCGGATCGCGGCCGCGGAACGCACGATAGAGCGCGGCCGACTCGACGCTGCCTCCGCGTGAGAGAATCATGTCGCGGAAACGCTGACCATTGGCGCGGTTGAGCCCGCCATTCTCCTGGAACCAGGCGTAAGCATCGTCATCGATGACTTCGCTCCACAGGTACGCGTAGTACGAAGCCGCGTATCCGCCGTCCCAGATGTGCGAGAAGTAGGTCGTGCGATAGCGCGGCGGAATCTCCGGCATCGCGACGCCAAAACGCTTGAGCGCAGCGGCTTCGAACGTATCAACATCCGGCTGCGCGCTGCCAGGCGCCTGTGTGTGCCAGGCCATATCGAGCAGCGAGGCCGCGAGGTACTCGGTCGTCGCAAAGCCCTGATTGAACGTGCGCGCCTTTCTGATCTTGTCCACCAGCGACTGCGGCATCAGCGCGCCCGTCTGGTAATGCTTCGCGTAATTAGCGAACACGACCGGATCGAGTGCCCAATGCTCATTGAACTGCGACGGAAACTCGACGTAATCGCGCGGGACGTTAGTTCCGGCGAGCGTCGGATATTCCACGCTGGAAAACATTCCGTGAAGCGCGTGGCCGAACTCGTGGAACATCGTGTTCACGTCGTCGTAGCTGAGCAACGCCGGCTGGCCGGGCGCCGGCTTCGAAAAGTTGGCGACGTTGAATACGACCGGTCTCGTTCCGAGCAGGCCGGACTGATCCATAAAGACGGACATCCACGCGCCGCCGCCCTTGTTGTCGCGCTTGAAATAGTCGGTGTAGAACAGTGCCATCGACTTGCCGTCGGCGTCGAACACCTCGAACACACGCACGTCCGGCTGGTAAACCGGAATGTCGTGACGCTCCTTGAACGTCAGGCCGTAAAGCTTGTTGGCGGCGAAGAAGACGCCGTTCTGAAGCACGTTGTTGAGCTCGAAGTACGGCTTGATCTGCGATTCATCCAGCGCGTACCTCGCCTTTCGCACCTGCTCGGCGTAGTACTGCCAGTCCCACGGCGCGAGCTTGAATCCGCCCCCCTGCTGATCGATGAGTGCCTGCATGTCGGCGGCTTCGCGGCGCGCCTTGGCGGTCGCGGCGGGAACCATATCGGTCAGCAGCTTGATCGCGTTCTCGGGAGTCTTCGACATCTGGTTCTCGAGCCGGTATGCCGCGTACGTCGGATAGCCGAGCAGCTGCGCCTTTTCGGCGCGGAGCTGCGCGAGGCGTGTGACCGTCGAGCGCGTGTCGTTGGAATCCGCGTGCTCGGCGCGCGTCGTGGAGGCAATGAAGAGCCGCTCGCGCGTGGCGCGATTTTTCAGCTCCTGCTGACGCGGATGTTGTGTCGTGTTCTGAAGAGGAACGACCCATTTTCCGGTGAGGCCGCGATCCTTCACCGCC
>JALYYD010000090.1 GCA_030946775.1 Gemmatimonadota bacterium | reverse complement strand
GTCGCGCGCGGAATGCGCTCGTAGATGCGGTTGGCGATTCCGCGTCCGGCGCTCTTGAAGATGTCTTCCGCGTCGGCGCGGCGGCCGATGAGAGTCGCGAGCGAGGTCGCCTCGAGGGCGGCGATGGGCTGGCTGCGGCGGAGCGCGTCGCCGTAACGCCGAATCTGCGCGTGAACGGTGTCGCTCAGGCCGAGTCGCTTGTTGCGGAGCTCCTGTACATATTCGATGTCGTCACCTTCCGGAGTATCAACACTCCGAATTGCCTCGAGGAGACTCAGAGGTAACAGTACGTGAACGGTGTCTGGCATCGATTTTCTGAAGGAAAGCGCAAGCTAACGGACGCGGAAAGTGCATACAAGCCGAACGGCTGCAAGGATCAAATCTTTCGCGTTATTCCCACCTAAACTGTGCTCGCAGAACTGCTGAAGGATAGAGAGACATTGGGCGCGATCGTTTCCGTGGTCGTCGCGTTCGCCGCCTGGAAGGCGCGGGCGCTGACGAGGGGCGGAGCGGTAGCGGGATTCGTCGCCGGCACAATTTCCATCGCCGCCGGATGGAGTTGGGGGTTCCTGCTGCTCGGCTTTTTCATCACTGCGAGCGTCCTTTCCCGAATGGGAGGAGCGAGAAAGACCGAGCTGCTCGGCCCGATCGTCGCGAAAGGCGGAGATCGGGACGCGTGGCAGGTTGCGGCGAACGGCGCGGTTTACGTCGGCGCCGCCGCGGCGTCGTTCGTGTTGCAAAATTCCGCCGCGTTCGCCGTCGCGATTGGCGCCCTGGCCGCGTCTATGGCCGACACGTGGTCCACGGAGATAGGAACGTTCGGCGGCGGCGTGCCCCGCCTGATAGTTTCCGGAAGGAATGTTCCCGCCGGAACGTCGGGGGGAATCACCCTGTCGGGAACGATAGGTGCACTGGGTGGAGCGCTGTTCGCCGCGCTTGGAGCGAGGTGGGCGGGATGGCCGGTTCCATTTCACGCAGTGTTCGCGGCGGGGATCGCCGGTGCTTTCGCGGATTCACTCCTCGGCGCGACGATCCAATCGAAGCGCTGGTGCGAGCGATGCGCTTCGGCGACCGAGCGGACAATTCACGTGTGCGGATCTGCGACGGTTAACGCGGCGGGGCTGGGCTGGCTCAACAACGACGGAGTGAACTTCGTCTCGACGGTCGTCGGAGGATTGGTGGCGCTGCTGCTCTCGGGAATTGGCTCGGCCGGCTGAATGAGCGACAGTGCGCGCGTCCTTCTCGTAAGCACTAATCGCGAGCGACAGCCATACCCGGTCGTTCCGAACGGAATGGCGTGCGTCGCGTCGGCGCTCGACGGGGCGGGATACGATGTCCGGTTTCTCGATCTCTGCTTCGAGAGAGATCCTGCCGCCGCGGCCTCGAGTGCTGCAAAAGATTTTCGCCCCGCTGTGATCGGCGTCTCAGTGCGCAACATAGACAACAGTGACGCCATCGCGCTGCGCCATTACACTCCGGAAGCGAAGTCGGTTCTCGATTCGCTGAGGAAATCCGCGCCGGGCGCAAAGATCATCGCGGGCGGCGCGGCGTTCGGCGTCGCACCGGAAGCGCTGTTCACCGAGCTCGGTGTCGATTACGCCGTTGCCGGAGACGGAGAGCGGGCGAGCGTCGAGCTCGTGCGGCGCGTGCTTGCCGGGATTCCGGTGGATGGAATAGCGGGCGTGGTGAGGGCCGGCGACGGCAACGTCGTGTTCACTCCCCCCGGCGAAGACGCAGATCTCGACTCCCTGCCCCGGCCCTCGCTGCACCGGTGGATAGATCTGGCGCGGTACGAGCGGCACGGAGCGACGGTTCCAATCCAGACAAAGCGCGGCTGCGTTTACAAGTGCATCTACTGCACCTACCGGAACGTCGAAGGATGGGGATACCGCACTCGCGATCCGGAGCTCGTCGCCGACGAGATCGCCGAACTGCACGATATCGCTGGCGTGAGCCACTTCGATTTCGTCGATTCAACATTCAATTCGCCGCCCGGCCACGCGCTCCAGGTTTGTGAAGCGATTTCGAGGCGGACGCTGAAGCTGAAACTCGAGACGACGAACTTTACGCCGGCTGCGGTTCCGTCCGATCTCCTCTCGGCGATGAAGCGCGCCGGATTCCATTCGCTGGGGATTACCGCCGAGAGCGCGAGCGACGGCGTGCTCGAGAGGATGGAAAAAGGATTCGACGCGGCCAAGCTCGCCGAAGTAGCGACACGCGTCGAGCGCGCGGGAATGCGCACGCTGTGGATCCTTCTCGTTGGCGGGCCCGGCGAAACAGCGAAGACACTCGAGGAAACGCTCTCGTTCGCGGCAGCGCGGCTGAATCGCGGCGACGCCGTCTATCTTACCGTCGGCGTGCGCATTTATCCCGGCACCACGCTCCACCGCATAGCAATCTCCGAAGGCGTGGTTATGCCGGGCGATCCGCTGCTCGCACCGTCGTTCTACTTCTCGCGCGAATTGGAGTTCGACGCCGCGGTGCTTCGTCTCAAGAGGTTCGCGTCAGACCATCCGAGATTCATGTTCTCCGCCGATTCGCGTTCCGTGGTGCTTCCATATCTGATGCGCGCCGCTTCGGTGCTGCGCCTGCCGCGGCCGCACTGGAGATATATGGGCGCATTCCAGAGAATCACGCGGGCGGTGCGGGCGTGACGGGTTTCGACGCGGATGTGATCGTCGTCGGCGGCGGACCGGCTGGATCTTCGACTGCGTTCTTTCTCGCCCAGGCGGGGGCGAACGTTCTCGTGCTCGACCGCGCGCGATTTCCGCGTGACAAGCCGTGCTCGGAGTATATGAGTCCTGAAGCTTCGCGCATTCTCTCGGAGATGGGCGCGCTGGATCCGATCGAGCTCGCCGGCGCGGAGAAGCTGGCGGGAATGACGGTGACGTCCCAGGCGGGGACGATGATTCGCGGCGACTTCGCGGCGGTTCGCGGATTTCAGCCGTACCGCGACTACGGCCTCGCGCTGCGGAGAACCGTGCTCGACGAGATACTCCTTCGCAGGGCGGAGTCGGCGGGCGCACGCGTGCTCGAAGGAAGCAAGGTCACCGATGTACTGAAGACCGCGTCCGGAGTTGTCTGCGGCGTGCGCGTGGATGACTCGGTGAACGGCGCGCGCGAGCTGCGCAGCCGGCTGGTGATCGGGGCGGATGGCCTGCGCTCCGT
>JALYYD010000088.1 GCA_030946775.1 Gemmatimonadota bacterium | reverse complement strand
CTCGGGATCCCGGCTGACTTGCTGATCGGACGGTAGAAAGCGTTAGCCCCCAATTGAGAGGCTTTCACCCCAACGGATTGACAGTGTAACTTAAGTAACACATACTTCGTCCTGCTGTTGGGCAGTCCTACACGGGAGAAAAATGGGAACCCTCGTATCGAAGCTTCGGAGTCAGGGAGCTTCCACTGTCACGACCATTCCGAGTGAGATTGTTCGTCGCCTCGGGGTCTCCGATGGAGATGAACTCGCCTGGGTGGAGGACGGCCTTGGCGGCTTTCGCGTCAGCAGCTTCTCAGCGCAAACTGCTGCCGCCGTCGAAAAGCACGAAGCAATAATGTCGAAGTTCGATTCGGTGTTCCGCGTTCTGGCAAAGTGAACCAGGGCATTTTACGCCGAGGACAGAACCGAACTGGATAACTGAAGACGCTCTTTTCGCGATACACGCTCAACAGATTGAGCGTTATGGCGGGAAGCACGGAACGATAGACCCAAATGTCGTTCACTCTGCACTCGATCGGGCGAAGAACAAGTGGGCTCACGATGAGAACAGCGACCTCGCGGATTTGGGCGCGATGTATCTCGTGGCATTCGCCGGCTCGCAGGGATTCAACGACGGGAACAAGCGCACGGGTCTGGCCTGTGCGCTTGTTTTTCTTGCGATCAACGGAATCTCCGTCGATAATCTCGAGCCCGGGTCGCTGTTGGAAATCACGCTAAAGGTCGCGACGAGTCAGGCGACTCCGGATGAGGTGGCTCACTATTTCCACGGTCAGCTCCGCGGCCACGTGTAATAGCCTTCGAAGAGCGCGCAAGCTTGTTCAGCTCCGCCGCCGAGGTGTTGTAATCGACTCGCCTCTAGTCGCGCATCACCAGCGGCTGAAGTTTTCCGAGAATTTCATCGGTAACATCAGCCGGCAGTGCACAGATGCGTGAGGCTCTTCGCGCCTGCCAATCGACGCTTTTCAGCTGATCCACCTGGACCGCACCAGCAACGGGCAATCCTTGCGGCAGAAGTACCTCAAAGGGATATCCCTTTGCGCGAGTCGTAACCGGGCAGAGAATCGCCAGCCCGCTGCGCGAGTTGTACGCGCGGGGGGAAAGGACGACCGCTGGCCGCCGTCCCGCTTGTTCGTGGCCCGCATGCGGGCCGAATGTGAGCCAGACGGCGTCACCCCGTTCGGGGACGTAGCTCACGCTCCGCCGGCCTGACGTCACCAGATTTCCTTTCCGGCCGGCTTTCCCCAATCAACCGCCCTGGGACGATTGGATGCGGTGATGCCCTTCAGCAGCTCTTCCAGTTTCCATTCCTTCCTGGCGGCGCGCACTACGATTGTGCGGCCCTCCAATGCGATGTCCACTTCGCTCGCTTCCTCGAGCTCGGCTTGCTCGGCGAACGCTTTCGGAATGCGAATCGCCAGACTGTTACCCCAGAGCTGAATAGTTGTGATCATTGGTCGAGTTGGTGTGCGTATCTACAATAGATATACACCTCATCGTTCGACTCGGCAATGTCGGCAGCACTGTTCAATCCTTTCCCATCAATTCGTTCGGGGGGACACCTTTATCTTCCCGTTTCGGGCGATCTAGCCCGCCGAGGGACACCACTTCTCGTCGGCCGCGCGAAGTTTCCCTCGAAGGATTTCTCGAGCGTCATCACGACGCGCCTGCCCAATCCGTGAGCAACGCGAGCGATCGTGCGGACTGTTGGATTCGATTCACCTGACTCGAGCCTCGCAAGCTGCTGTTGTGTCATTCCCAACCTCTCGGCGAGCTTCTCCTGAGTCAGCGATTCTTCGGCCCTTGCCCATCGAAGCTGCAGTCGGATTGCCAAAAGAGGGTCGACAGGCACCCCGATGACGTTGCGCCCGTTGCGCCGAACTTGACTTGGCTTTGGCGGAATGAGATTTCTCCCCAAATGGACCTCGAGCCATCCGGAAAGCGCATCCTTCGCCACAGCCGCGATGTCGCCGCCGAATTCCACGAATGTTTGACAACCTGGGCAGTCGGGAAATTCCGCCAGTATGTATTTGCCTTCCCTTTCGATTACCGCCGGGTACTCCATATCACCTCCGTGCGACCGTTCCAATCAGCGAATCCTGAGTCCGGACTGCCTTTCGATGCTCCGTATGGTTTTGACTGGAAAATCCTTCTTCGGGTGGGGCACGGTGACTGTTCCCGGCTTGACCGGGTGGACGTATTGATGATGCGATCCTGAAACTCGATCCAGGACCCACCCTGCCGCCGTCAGTAGACGAATAATCTCTCGAGAGCTCACGAAGGTTACTATATATGTGTTGTGTTGGCAAGTCACGGCAGAGGCTGCCGACGGGCATGGGCGGGCGGACGTCGATCAAGGTGGTGCTCGACGCAATCTGGGCGACTGATCCCGCAATGCGTTCGCAGTTCGAGGAGCTGACGGGCGCAGCGGCGGATGTGACGCGCGGACCTTATGCCGCGCTGCCGCCGGTGGTGATAAACGGCGTGGAGCAGTCAGTGGCCGAAGGAACTGGCGCGGTCCGGGCGTATCAGGCGATGATGTACGGCGTCGAGCGTGATGACGAAGCAGCGCGGGCAGACTGGAGAAAGGCATTGCTCCAGTATTGCCGGCTCGATACAGTCGCGATGGTTTTGATTTGGGATCATTGGACGCGAGGGACTATTCCGTGAAGAAGTGCTTCCAGCTCCAACCGAACGCGTATGAGACGGTTCCGCGCGACTACAAGTTAGGGAACCTGGAGATCTGCAAGCTCCGCACGGACTACCAGAAGGCGCAGGGCGCGAACTACTTGCTGCGCGAGTTCCACGACACGTTCGTGAAGCAGGGCGGGATTCCGATCAAGGTGATACGGACGTTGATGGTGCCGAAGGATACGAGCGGGGTGTTGTGAGGCGCATCACTAACAATAAAGGAGGCGATTTTGTCAGATGATGAGAGCGGACCGCCGATCGACCGCGAGCGAATCCTCCTTGATGTTTCGCTCGGAAGACCCGCGCCCGAAAACGAGAGCGCCGAAGCGGCAGAGGTCAGGCGTCGTTACAAGAAGAACGTTGATGAGATGAAGAGATTGGGTTTGGCGATCCACATTCCCTCCGAGAACCCCGTATAGGCAATAGCGTTCCGGCGAGGATCAGCTAGCTTAATGGTGTGCGGCGATTTCCCGACTTGACGGGCCGCACGGCGCGATTCGCGCTCCTTCCGTCTAAGTCGCGTAGAAAACCTCGCGACCACAAGTCCGCGAGGTTTTTTTGTGGGGCACAGCATGCTTGGCGAATGGTTTCTCTGGTGGAACGTCCATGAGAACGGATACTCCGAACCGAAGCTGTGGCGATTTGAAAAGGAGCTATTGACGATCGCCCCTCTTTCCCGCAAGCAGTACGGTGGTCATGTGCAGTGCACCACCTGCGGGGAATGGATCAACGGCTATCACTCATCCATTAATCTCCACGCCCGTGAGCATCGGGCGAACGGGGAGGACATGGATTGGATCCACTTTCTCGAGCATTCGGTCTTTGGGGAGAACTAATCCGCGGCGTCATTCTGGACCGCAAGCTGGTTCAGCTTCGCTGCGGCCACTCGCAGCTCCTCCATTATCGGCTCGTCGAACCTCGTCTCTTCCAGCGCCTCAATGACGTCGGTGTACCATCTGGAGAATTCCTTCCTAGGCGCGCTGAATCGGTTCCACACAGTGGAGTGGACTTCGGTGCGTCTGAGGTCGTTAAGAACGCAGTTCGCATTATGAATCTTGTCCGCGGCGCATACCCACATCGCCCGGCGTGTTCCGCGCTTCACTTGTGCTAGATAACCCGCGTTCTTCTCCGCTCGCTGCAACGGGTGACCAGAGGAATCCTCGTCCGGCTTTGTCACCGTTAATACATCGGCGAGTACGGTCGCGCCGAACTTCGCCTCGATCGCTCGGCAGTGTTCCTCACGAGAGTGCTCTTCGCAGTCCTCAACCACATCGTGAAGAATGCCGGCGATGATCGTGTCGTCCTCGCAACCGTAACGCGCAAGAATCAGCGCCACATTGGCCGGATGCGTGATGTACGGGATGGACGTTCCAGTCCTCTTCTGATCCCCGTGGTGCGCCGCCGCGTAGGCGAATGCGTGATTGATTCTGTCCGAGTACGCAAATCCGTTTGAGTTGTTGGCTTGATTATCCTCCGTGACATTGTGAATTGATGGGGAATCACGGCGCACGTTGCGCCCCTGCTTTCTCCCGCATCCTGCATACGTCGGCCAATCTCTGCAGCATATTCTGCAGGGGAGCTTACCGTGCCGCCGCCGCGAGACGTGGAACCCGCGTTCCAGCGCCCTCCCCACGAGGGATCGAACTCGTTGATTGCCAGGTCAAACAGCGTAAATCCGTCCGGGCGATTCAACCCCAACCGCGTCTTGATCTGCCACTTCGTCCCTCTCTCCACTTCCTGTGCGATGAGGATGACTGCGGCGTCCGGGAGAAGAGCCGGAAAGAATGCACCGTCAACTTTCTTATCAAATACGGCCCACGCTACGCCGTCTGCCATTTGAAACGCGTTACTTGCAACCAGCCGCGCTGCTTTCGCCCGCCTATTGCGCTGCGCTGCAAGTGCATCGATCGCGACTGCCTCCAATGACTGATTCTCCAGGAGGTGTGCGACGTTACGAACTCCAACGCGAAAACGATCACGAGCCGCTTGTGCGTCCCAAGGCTTCGAGGAGCTCTCCGCATCCAGCCCCTGAAGCAAGTCCGCAATCGTGTTCTCTTCGCCGGTATGATCCGCCGCGATAGCAGCCTCCCCCAATGAAATTGCCGGCGGCAAAAGTCCGCCGACGATCGCACTGCTCAGAATGCTGTCGCAATCCGTGTGATTGATCACGACGGCCGCACCAGGCGGAGGCCCACCCCTGTTTCGCATGTAGTCCAGTGCGAGGTTGGTACTCGATACCATACGTGCCATCCGCGCGACGGGTGCGTGATGGTCGAGATTGAATATTCGTCCCGCCCTGTATCCCTCCCGCTCTGCCGTACCGATGCTTTCGATATCCTTCACATAGAAGTCGCAAGCGATGACTTCGCCGCTTGGAATCTCCGCGGTCAGCTCCGGAATGGTAACGGTGGCAGTAGTCGGAAGAATCCGGATGCGATCGGTGCCATCAGCGTCCGGTGATGGTAGGGATACCGTTACCGTGGTACCCTCCGCTTCGCCTTCCCGTCGAACCCGCGCTCGCGCACCGCGACCTCCGCCGCATAGAACTTCGTTTTCAACATCATGGCATCCAGTCGTACCTCAGCGTACTCGTGCACTTCCGCCCTCAACTGCGACGAAAGCTCAGTGAGCACCGGATCATTCCCCGCGTACTCACTGATCCGCCGCGACGTCCGCACAAGCACACTCCTCGCCTTCTCGAAATCGCCGAAGCGGTTCGCCTCCGTCGCCTCCGCCCGCGCCCGCGCCGCGTACACCCGCGCCACTTCACGGTCCACCGTCACGTCGCGCGGCTGCTCGTCGTTGTCCGAATGATTCGCGTACCTCCACGTGAGACGGGACTCCGCCTCGAACAATGCGACGTCCCCGCCCAGCGTCGCTGAAGCTGTCGCCTCGTTCCCGATCTCGCCGTGCGGGAACTTCACCTTGATGACGATGTTCAGCTCCTGTCCGGATACCAGATCCCCAAGCTCAATCCGAATCGCGCTTTCACCGTGCAGCTTCTGCGCTGTGAACCTGCTCATCACCTCCGCCTCGGCGCCGCGCGGAATCGTCAGCGTGAGAGCTGCGCGTGGCATCACCACCTCGAGCGCTTCACCCAGCTCGCTAGTGATGAGATCGGGAATCTGCCGCGCGTTCTCTATGAAGTAGAAGTTGCCTCCGCCCTCCATCGCCATGTCGCGCAGCAGCCGCTCGTCGAAATCGGCGCCGACTCCGAAAGTTGACGTCACGATTCCGCGCTGCCTCAGCTCGCCGGCGTGTATCGCCAGCGTCTCACGATTCACCACTCCCGAGTTGGCGAGACCGTCGGTGAGTACCAGCG
>JALYYD010000074.1 GCA_030946775.1 Gemmatimonadota bacterium | reverse complement strand
TACCTGGAACTGATACCACTGGTTTGATTCCGCCGGCACCGAGCTGTGGTAGGCGACATAATCGTTCGCGCTCGAAGTGATGCCAAGCTTCGCTTCCGCGAGAGCGAGTGCATAGTTCGACGGAGCGACCTCTGCCTGGTGCAGGTAATACCGTGCGCGAAGCGTGTGCGCGAACGCGATCCACTTCGCGGCATTCCCGCCGTAAACCAGATCGGCCGAACCCGGCCCTGCTCCAACGCCGGCCGTCAGATCGGTGATTGCCGATCCCAGCAGGGTCTCGATCGAAGCATAGATGTCCATCTGCTTGTCGAGCTTCGGAGTCGCGGAGGTGCCCACCGCTTCGGAGTAGGGAATATCGCCCCACACGTCGGCGGCGGTGCCGATCAGCCACGCCTCGTAGATCTTGGCGATTCCGAGGTAGCGCTTGTCACCCAGAGCGGAGACCTGAGCCTGCAGCTTGCGGGCGTCGATGATTCCGCCGCCCGTGTAGAAGCTCGCCCACTCGCCTTCGACATCCGCTTCGCCGACGCTGTAAACGTCGAGGGAGCTGAACTGACGCTGAACGCCGGCCATCTGCTGATGCCAAACAGCGGCCGTTCGAGCGAGCTGTCCCTCGTTAAGGAACCAGGTGTTGGCCTGGATCGGCACGAAGTACTGATCGGGCGTCCTTGTAGTCTGCTGCTTGTTCGGATCGGTGGTAAGCTTGGGACCGCTGAGGTAATCTCCGCAGCCCGTTGTCACCGAAGCGAACGCTATTGTTGCGAGGAAGATCCTCGTCGATTTCTGCATTATGAGATCTCCGTCCGCTTAGCGGTTAAGGCCGATTGAGAAAACCAAGGAACGCGTCTGCGGATTGTTGAAATAGTCGATTCCGCGAACGAGCACTTCGGCACCGGCGAGGTTCGTCTCCGGATCGATGCCCGAGTACTTCGTCCAAGTGTGAAGATTTCTGCCGGCAACGCGAAGGTCGGCGGTCTGGAATCCGAATCCTCTCGCGAGCCATCCCGTCTTGACGGTGTATGTGAGTGAAAGCTCACGAAGCTTTACAAAGCTCCCGTCTTCAACGAACTGCTGTGAAACCTGTCCAAAGCCGCTGCCGAGATCGGTGTACCAGCCCTCGTCGAGCAGCACGCTCTTGCCCTTCCCCGGACCCGCCACGATGCCCGAAGCGCTAGGATGCGCCGGCATGTAGGTCTGTCCGAAAACGACGTTCGTGTATCTGTTCTCCGTGACCTTTGCCTTACCGAAGAACGTCAGGGCTCCCTTGGTTCCGTTCCATATCTGTCCGCCCCGACGAATGTCGAGTAGGCCGGAGAACTGGAGATTTTTCCAAAGCTGGATGGAGCTTCTAACGCCACCGGTCCACTTCGGCTGCGGATCGGCGATGATGCGGTTCGTCGGATCGGCAATGGGGAAGCCGTCCGCTCCGAGGTAAAGCGCTCCCTTGGGCGCCGATGCGCCGCAAGCGGCGTCAATGTCCACGCCGTCGATATTGAGCTTGCGACCGCAGCGGGCGAAATCGAACCCGCGCAGAACTCCGACTCGCGAGCCCTTATACGCCGCTCCGGAAGCGCCTTCAAAGCTTCCTGACGCGACGTCGATGTAATCAGAGCCGGCGAGGTCCAATACCTTGTTGTTGTTCTTGCCGTACTGCAGTCCGATGTCCCAGCTCAATGCCGGGGCAGTGATCGGCCGCAGGTTCAGCGTCAGCTCGGTTCCGGTGTTCTGGATCTTTGCCGCGTTCGAAGCCTGCTGTGTGTAACCTGTCGAAGGTGAAAGCGGCGTGAGAAGAATGACCCCATCGGTCTTCGACTTGTAGAAGGTGAGGCCGATGTCCGCGTAGTTGCGGAAAAGCGCCAAGTCGAGACCTCCTTCGAACTCCTTCGAAACTTCTGGCCCAAGATTGGGTTGCGCCCTGAGCGGGCTCGTCGTTAGTCCGCCGAATCCGTTCTGGCTGGTACTGAGGCCATCGCTTACCCAACCGTCGATGAACGAGCCGGTAGTAAGTCCGCCGATGGTTGAATAGACGGGGGGAATCTGTCCCGTCTCTCCGTATGCAAAGCGCAGCTTTCCGCTCGGGATGAGACCGCCGAAATCGCCGGTCTTTTCAGTGAAGTTCCAGGCCATGCTCGCCTTCGGGAACCAATGACGTTTCTGGCTCGCGCCGAAGGTGGACGAACCGTCATTGCGCGCCGCAGCGGTGAGGAAGAGCTGATTAAAGAGATCCAGCGTTCCCTGCGCGAAGTACGACTGTGTGTGAATCAAACTCTCGAACTCGTTGTCCTGAAGGTTCGAGGGAATGGTGTTGTTCAGCTGGTACGGCTCCGGCGCGATGAGCACCGAGCCCTGATTGGAGAGCTGCTTGTAGTGCTTGCTGTTGAGATTATTTCCGAGCGTGAGCGATGCGGCGAGATTCTGGCTAAAGTTTTTTGACGCCGTCGCAAGGAAATTGTGGTCGAGCACGAGATTTACGAGGTCGAGCCGATTGACCCTCCCCTGCGGGAAGCCACTGCTGGTGAGGGCAAGCGCTTCGAGCCGCTCATCGGCGTAGTAGTCCGCGCCGAGGGTCTCTCGGAGAGTGAGCCAGTCGTTCGGCGAGTAATCTGCGTTCAGATTGCCGAACGTGCGGCCGACCTGTCCAGTTGCCTTGTCTCTATTGAGAACGAAGAACGGATTGTCGTAGCCGCGGCCAACGGGGCTGCTCTCCGAAGTCGCTGTCGGATTCGGATAGCGGTAGGAGCGATGCAATCCGATGGCGTTCAGGTATTTCGTGTTGTCGAACTCCGGCGGAGTGCGCAGCGCGCCCAGCAGCAGACCGCTGATATTCGAACCCTTCTGAATGAAGGCCCCGCGATCGTCGACGTACGAAACGCTGCCGCCGATGTTGAACCGGTCCGTGAGGCGGTGCGACGCCTTCAGGCGAACCGACGTGCGATCATAGAAAGAGCTCGGTCCCTTTACGACGCCACGCTGGTTCGTCCGCGTGCCCGATACATAGAAGAGCGTGCGATCGTTGCCGCCCGAGGCGGTAAGCGTGTTGTCGGAGGTGTAGCCGTTACGAAAAAGCTCACCGAAGTGATCGTAGATCGGCGTGCCCGCGGCGAGCTTCGGTCCCCAGCTCGTTGAGCCGAGGCGGCAACCCGGAGCGGCGCAGGTAACGCCTCGCTGGCCAAACCCCTGGCCGTAGGTCGTCTGCAGCGGCACCGCGTGCGTCACCTTGTCTGTCGAGAAATTGCTCAACAGCGAGTAGCGCGTCGCTCCCGAATGTCCGGACTTGGTGGTGATGAGAATAACACCCTGACCGGCGGCGGCGCCGTAAATGGCCGCGGCGGCGGAGCCCTTCAAGATCTCGATATTCTCGATGTCATTCGGGTTCACGTCGGAAGCGCGATTGCTGGTGACGGTCCCGCCGGTGTTGGCAGTCGTCGAATAGGTCGTGTTGTCGATCGGAACACCATCCACCACGAATAGCGGCTGACCTGTGGACTGAATCGTCCGGTTGCCGCGGATCTGAATGTAAGAAGATGCGCCCGGGTCACCCGACTGCGACGTGACCACGACGTTGGGAGCCTTTCCGGCTAGAGCATTTACAATGTTCGTCTCGTTGCTCTTCTTGATAAGCGTGGAGTCGACAGCATTGCGAACGTTGCCAAGCTTCTCTACCGAGGTGGTGGTTCCGGCGCCCGTGACGACGATCTCGCCGAGCTGCAGCGGATTCGCCGTAAGGACAAAATCCTGCGTGACGCTCGTCGCGGCGGTGAGTGTGACCTGCACCGTGCGTGCAGTGTAACCGATGCGGCGAGCCGTTAGTGCCACCGCTTGGCCCTGAGTGCGGCCGGATGGAACGGCGAAAGTGTATCGCCCTTGACCGTCGGTGGCTGAGCCGGCACCCATCCCCTGCACGAAGACTGAAACGCCCGGCAACGGCTGGCCGTTGTCGGAGGTGACTCTTCCGGAAATGGTTGCTCCCTGTGCCTGCAGCGAAACTGCGCTGACGGCAAGCAGGAGGACGGCGGTGAGGAACGAGCGGACAAAACTTCGGGTGTACTTCATGTACTCCTCCGCGCTGGAAATGGTGGGTGCGTGTTTGCGCGACAGCCTGAGCATCGGAATCGACTAATATGTCGGGTCCGAACTAAAAGAACATACCGTATGCGCGTGGCCACTGCAAACACCCCTTTGTGGGATCGTCCTGCAGGATTCGTACAACCGGGCCCGGACGGCGTAGAAAGGGG
>JALYYD010000069.1 GCA_030946775.1 Gemmatimonadota bacterium | reverse complement strand
GAGGGTCACCATCGTGCGGGAAACCACCGAAAACACCTCGTCGTGGACGGCGTCTAGATAGGCGATGCAATCCGTGATTTCGCTCTCACGATCCTCAGAGGTCATCCAGCTTGCGCCAACCTGACTCGAGGGCCCGTGGAAGCCGCCCCCACGGTCGGCGTAAAACCGTGACAACGCCTCGGGCGCAACGATCAGTCGCTCGATTGATGCGATGCTGCGGAACCTCTCGATGAATCTTTGCGCGAGCTGCGCGTAGCCGTGACATACGACCCACACTTCCTTGAGGTCCGGGCCGGGCTCTCCCAGCACCGCATAACGTGCCGTTCGGGGAACGACGATGTTCTTTAGCAACGGCGGATCGTGCTCTGTGGTCATCGGTGGATAATGCACGCAACGGTGGTCGCTTGGAACATGTTTTGCCTTTTTCGCCGGCATGAAACGCCTATCCCTGATTGCACCGCTGATCGCCCTCGCCGCCTGTTCCGTCTCGCAGGATCAAGAAGTGGCGATCGGCAAGCAGAACGCCGATCAGATCAACGCCCAGCTTCCCATCATCGGCGACCCCGCCATTAGCAGCTACATCCAGACGCTCGGCGACTCGATCGCCAAGACGACGAGCCGCGCCGATCTGGCGTGGCATTTCTATGTCGTCAACACAAAACAGGTAAACGCGTTCGCGCTCCCCGGCGGCTACGTGTATGTGAATCGCGGGCTCATCGAAACCGCCGACCGGCTGGACGAGCTTGCCGGCACGCTCGGCCACGAAATTGGACACGTCATTCAGCGCCACTCGGTCAAACAGATTCAAAGCCAGGAAAAGACCAACGCCGGACTGGCTGTCGTCTGCACGCTGACGAGTCTCTGCCATAGCGGGCTCGCGCAAGCGGCAGTAAGCGTTGGCGGAAGCGCGCTGTTCGCCCGCCACAGCAGAGCGGACGAGCTGCAGGCGGATTCAGAAGCGGTCGTGAACACGACCCGCGCCGGATTCGATCCTGAAGGAATTCCGGCGCTCTTCGACGCTCTCCTCAAGCAGCGTCAATACCAGCCGACAAAAGTGGAAGGTTGGTTCGCTTCACACCCGCTCGAGGAGCAGCGGATCCAGCGCGCACGAGACCTGATCTCGGCGCTCCCCGCAGGCACGACCGCCCAGCTCGTGCGCGACGATCAGGCATTTCACGATTTCAAAGCAAGAATCTCAGCCCTGCCGGTTCCGCCAAAGATGGAGCTAATAGACAGCGGTGCCGCCAGGCCGGTGAGGTAGCCTGCCCTAGCGAAACAGGAGCGCTGACAAAGAATCGTTGAGCGTATCCCGGAGGGAATCGCGCGAGCGCCGCGGATTCGAGCGGTTGTTCAGCGACTCGCCCAAGCTGTCGGCAGCATTTGATATTGAATCAGCCGTGCGCTCGACCCGCGCTGCCGCGAGCTCCGCGGCGGTCCGTGGATCCGTGATCTCGCTGTCGCCGCCCTGCCTCGCAAGGCCTCCCTCCAGCCCCGACTGGCGGATGCGCTCGCGATATCGCTCCACAAACGCAAAGTTCTCCGCCGCGACTCCCGACGCAACTGCTGACCGTCCTGTCTGGGATGCCTGCACCGCCTGTGCGAGCGCGATTGTTTCGAGGACAAAATCGTGGAGGCTCAATCCCGCTGCCTCTATCGCGCGTTTCGCGCGCGAGCTCGACTGCAGTCGCGCGACGGCCCTGTCCACCACCGTGCCCCCGCTCGGCTGAGGAGCCGTGAACTCACTGGCTGGAATTCGATCCAGGTTCCGTTCGGCGACCTCCCATTTCGCGAAGCTTTCCTCGTTGAGCTGAAACGAAACAGGGGATGCGAGCGCTTCCTTCGCCTCGCCGGATGCCCCCTGCAGAAATCCGGCGTCGGCTTCGGGCGGGGAATCCTTTTGGCATCCGGCCGCAGCCGCGAGAATCAGCAATACCGGTAAGACGACGGCGGAATGGCGCATTCCCTATTATATAGTCGTGGCTTGCCCGCGTGGCGCGGGCGGCGTTCCCGATTCCGGTGGAGACGATGACCCGCAAAACCCGTTTTCTGACACTCGGCTCCGGACTTCTCCTCGCAACCTCCGCGCACGCTCAGACAACCGCTCAGCCGAACTGGGATGCGCTCGCAGGGGAGGCGCAGCAGATACTCACGGATTACATCCGGATCAACACTACGAATCCACCCGGCAACGAGCTCGCCGCGGCGAGGTACCTGAAGGGCATTCTCGCGCGCGAGGGAATCGAAGCGATGATTCTGGACACCGCGGAGCTCGGACCGGGCCGCGCGAATCTGTACGCGAGACTCAAGGGCAACGGGACGAAGAGGGCTATCGCGCTCGTGCACCATATGGATGTCGTCCCGGTCGCGCCGGAATACTGGACGGTCGATCCATTCGCGGGAATCGTGAAGGACGGGTACCTGTACGGCCGAGGGACTCTGGACATGAAAGGAAGCGGTATCGCCCAGTTGATGGCGATGATCGCGATCAAGCGATCGGGCGTGCCCCTCAACCGGGATATCGTTTACATCGCCAACGCCGACGAAGAGCTCGGCTCCCGCGGAGCGCTCGTTTTCGTGGAGCGCCATCGCGATCTTCTCAAGGACGTCGAGTTTCTCGCCACAGAAGGCGGCGACAATTCCTATGAGAACGGGCGCCTGAGATATGTCGCCGTCGGCGCCGCCGAGAAGCGCGCAGTCTGGCAGCACCTGGTGGTGAAAGGAGTGCCCTCTCACGGGTCGCGGCCGACGAAGCTGAATCCCGTTCCGAAGCTCATCGCGGCACTGGACCGAATCGCGCACTGGGAGACTCCGCTTCGCCTGACTCCGGTGACGACGAAATACTTTCACGACATCGCACGCTTCTATCCCGAGCCGAAGCGGACCTGGCTGGCGAATATTTCATCGTCGCTGAATAACCCGGCCGCCCGCGAATGGATCACTAGCGACGTTTATTGGAACGCCGTCCTGCGCAATACGATTTCCCTGACCGTCCTCAACGGCTCCAACAAGACGAACGTGATCCCCGCCGAGGCCTCGGCCGATCTCGACATCCGACTTCTGCCCGATCAGGACACGACCGCATTCCTCGCCGAGCTCAAGCGCGTCGCGGGAGACACGTCGGTGCACTTCAGCGGTTTGTCGATCGTCAAGCCGTCGTTGTCGAGTCCGCCGAACAGCGATTTCGTTCACGCGGTCGAGCGCGCCGTCAGAGATCGTGACCCCAGCGTTTTCGTCACGACGCCGATGTACACCGCGGCGACGGATCGTCCTACCTATCAGCGGGCCGGGATCATCGCCTATGGCTTTGACCCGTTCAACGTGCCGAGCGCCGAACTGCAGAAGGGAATGCACGGGAATGACGAGCGGCTGGCCGTCTCCAACATCGGCTGGGGGGTGCATTTCGTGTACGACATACTGCGTTACCTGCAGTAGCGTGCGTTGACCGTGGTTGCCCGTGGGACTAGCTTTAAGGGCAGGAGAACTATGCCCAAAGAAGAAGCGATCGAGCTCGAAGGAACAGTTACCGAAGTCCTCCCTGACGCGACCTTTCGCGTTCAGGTGAACAATGGCCACGACGTCCACGCGACGATCGCGGGCAAGATGCGCCGTTTTCGAATCCGCGTTCTGGCGGGCGACCGCGTGACCCTCGAGGTCTCGCCCTACGATTTGACGCGCGGTCGCATCACTTTCCGGCACAAGGGCTAGCTGTAGCCGCTTTGTAGTGCAACTTCTCCGGTGGAATCCAAACCCACCGGACGCCGGACAGGCTTTGTATAGCTCCCACCCAATCCGATCCACGGCACCGATCGTAATTCTGTGTCTCACCGCCATGACAACGGCGCTCAGCGGCGCGTTGTTGTTTGCGATTGAAATGGGGATCGGAAAGCAGATTCTGCCCCTGATGGGTGGGGCGCCGGCAACCTGGAACGCCTGCATTCTTTTCTTTCAGGCGATGGTACTGCTGGGATCGTTGTACGTGATCGCCATCGAGCGGATCACGTTCGCGCGGCAACTCGCCGCTCACAGTGTGCTCTGCGTCGCGGCAATACTCGCGCTGCCCATCTGGCTCGCGAGTCGGGTGAGCCCAGCCATTTCTCCCGGAGCCGTCTCCGCGGTTGTCGCCCTTACCGCTACGTGTGGCCTCGTGGTTCTGGCGCTTTGCACTACGTCACCCCTGCTCCAGAACTGGATTCACCGGCGTGGAGGCGACGACAATCCTTACGCATTGTACGTGGCTAGCAACGGCGGCTGCCTCGCGGGACTTCTGGCATACCCATTCCTAATCGAGCCGCGCTTCGGGTTGCGCGCCCAGAGCTCGGCGTGGTCGATGATGTTCCTGATAGTTGTCGCACTCGTGATGACTGTCGGATTGGTTCAATTGAGACGACCGCGTGGAATCGCCGCGGATGTTGGAGAATCCGCCGGAAGGGCGCCAGCGCCGGTCACCCGCAATGATCGACTCGGCTGGGTGTTCCTCGCTTTGATTCCGGCAAGCCTGCTGGCGGGGACGAACACCTCGCTAACGACGGACATTGCACCGGCGCCGCTGATTTGGGTTTTTCCTCTTGCCGCTTACCTGCTCTCTTTCGTAATCGCGTTCTGGCCGTCCGATCGAAAGAAGCCGGATGGTGCGCGCGGTCAGCTCGCGGCAATCGTAATTTGGCTGCTTTTCATCTTTCTCCAGCCGCCCGTTCCGGCGTGGCTGAAGCTCGCTCTGCCTGTTGCCGTGCTCTTTTTTTCGGCGCTTGTGTGTAACACAAGACTTTACGCGGCGCGTCCGCATCCCAGCCGTCTGGCGGAATTCTACGTTTGCATCGCCCTTGGCGGTCTGCTCGGGACGGCGCTCAACGTTCTCATCGCCCCGGCGTTGTTCGTCTTTCGGGTCGAGTATCCGATTGCGATCATCGCCGCGTGCATGTACAGGCCGTCAGAACCGCTTGATTCGCCGTCGCGGGGGCGGTCGAACCGTGAGCTGCTGATAATCGCCGCGTTGTTCGCGGGACTGATGATCGCTTCGAAAGTTCCCGAGCTTCCGCAGATTGTCGGACCGGCGGTCGGGAGTCTGTTCATCGCGCTTGCGATCGCCGCGGCCGCGTACCGTTTCCGGTCCACACCGGCCGGGCTTGTGCTGGTGATATGCAGCGTACTCGCGGCCGCTGCCGCGGCGCCATCGGCCGACGGGCGCGTGATCGTTCGCAACCGTGACTTCTACGGCGAGCTCCAGGTGCGTGAATCGGCGGATGGAAAGTTCATCTCGCTCTGGCACGGTACCACGATTCACGGTGCACAGGAGCGTAAGCCGCGACCTGCGCCGCTCCTTTACTACGCGCTCTATGGTCCTCTTGGACAGATTTTCCGGTCTAGAGATCTGGATCGAGTTCCCAAGACTGTCGGCGTGATCGGACTCGGCACCGGAGCATCATCCGCTTACGCGCTTCCTGGTCAGCGATGGACGTACTATGAGCTGAACCCGAGTGTCATTGAGCAAGCTGTAAGCGGGCACACGTTCACCTTTCTCCGCGATTGGAGCCCGGACGCGCGCATAGTGACGGGAGATGCCAGACTTCTCCTCCGCGAAGCACCTGACGCCTCATACGATTTGATCATCGTCGATGCGTTCAATTCCGACGCGGTTCCGGTTCACCTGCTCACGCTCGAAGCATTTCGACTTTACTTCCGCAAGCTCGCGCCGGGCGGCCTGATCGCGCTTCACATATCGAATCGGTATCTGACGCTGGACAGGGTTGTGAATGCCGCAGCAGGATCGCTTCGCGTCAGAGCGCGCCTACAATGGTGGCGGCCGACAAATGAGCAGAAGAGCATCGGGTTCATTGTTCCCTCGCAATGGGTTGCGCTCGCGCGGACAGATGGAGATCTCGGCAGCCTAGTCGCTGATCCGCGCTGGCTTCCCCTCGAGGCCAAGCCGATGAGACCGTGGACTGACGATTTCTCCGACCTCGCCACGGTGTTCAGATGGCGCGTTTTAACAAACGACTGAGAATGCTTCCGATCAAACCGCCCTATCTCCCGATGGAGGCGCAGAGCGCATATGAGATTCCCACGGGAGCGAACTGGCAGTACGAGCCGAAGTGGGACGGGTTCCGCTGCATTGTTTTCCGCGATGGCGACAAGATTCAGCTCCAGTCGAAGTCGGGGCAGCCGCTCGCGCGATACTTCCCCGACCTCGTCGAATCGTTTCGCGCCCTGAAGCCAAAGCAATTCGTCCTCGACGGCGAGATAGTCGTGCCGGACGGCGCCGCGCTTTCGTTTGATGCTCTGCTCCAGCGAATTCATCCCGCCGCCTCGAGAGTCGCCAAGCTAGCCGCGGAAACGCCGGCATCATTCATCGCATTCGATCTCCTCGTCGACGAGCGCGGCAAGTCACTCGCCGCGATGCCTCTCGAAAAAAGGCGAGTCTCACTTGATAAGTTCGCCGCCAAGCAATTCGCCGGGGCCAAGCGGATTGTTCTATCCCCGGCAACACGCGAGCTCAAAGTCGTCAAGCGGTGGTTCGAAAGCGTTGGCGGCACACTCGACGGAGTCATCGCCAAGAAAGTCGACAAACCCTATTTGTCGGGCGAGCGCACGGGAATGCTGAAAGTCAAACGGCTGCGAACGGCGGATTGCGTGATCGGGGGATTCCGCTACGCGAGCAAGTCGAAGGCGATCGGCTCCATCCTGCTCGGACTTTACGACGGCGCCGGGCTGCTGCACCACGTCGGGTTCTGCTCGAGCTTTACTGCACAGCAGAAGAAAGAGCTGGTTCCAAAACTCGAAGCGTTGATCAAGGCGCCGGGATTCACCGGACAGGCGCCGGGTGGGCCGAGCCGATGGAGCACGGAGCGATCGGCTGAGTGGAAACCGCTCGCCAACAAGCTTGTCGTCGAGGTTCAGTACGACCACTTCACTGGCGGCAGGTTCAGGCACGGAACGAAATTCCTCAGATGGCGGCCGGACAAGGCGCCGAAGCAGTGCACGATGGACCAGCTCGGCGGAGAAAAGGGATCACCGCTCAAGCTGCTCAAGAAAAAATGACGCAGCCGATCGCATCCGACGGGCAACCCGAACCGGTGAACGGATAATGGAATACAAGTTTCACACGTGCGACGTGTTTACCGACACGCTCCACGGCGGAAATCCCCTCGCCGTGCTCCCCGACGCGCGCGGTCTGTCTGACGAGCAGATGATGGCGATCACCCGTGAGTTCAACTATTCCGAAACGACGTTCGTGTTTCCGCCTAACGACCCCGCGAACACGAACCGGGTCCGGATTTTCACACCCGGACGCGAGCTCCAGTTCGCCGGCCATCCGACAGTCGGAACTGCCCACGTCCTCGCCGCAACGGGAGTCATCCCGATCACGGGTGAGGAAACGCGGGTCATTTTTGAAGAGGGAGTCGGCCCCGTGCCAGTCACGATCAAAGCAAGGCACGGCACCCCCCACTTCGCGCAGCTCACAGCGGCGAAGCTTCCCGAAGTAGGTGATCCGCCCCCCTCCAACAAATTGCTGAGCGAGATTCTTTCTCTCGAGCCGAGCGACATCCTCGCCGACGATCTGATAGAGCCGGAGGCCGTGTCGTGCGGAACGCCCTTTCTGTTCATTCCGGTGAGAACGCCGGAGGTACTGAGCTGGATAAAGGTGGACAACAAGAAATGGGAAGAGAGCCTCAAGTCCTATTGGGCGCCGGAAATGTTCGTCTTCAGCGCCGACATATGGCCGGGCATTTTCGAAGGAGGACACATCCGCGCGCGGATGTTCGCGCCTGCGCTCGGCATCGGCGAAGACCCGGCGACAGGGAGCGCTTGCGCGGCGCTGGCGGGATTTCTCGGATTCAGGTCGGAGCAGCGGGCCGGCACGCTCAAGTGGACGGTCGATCAGGGCGTGGAGATGGGAAGACCCAGCCGTCTCGACCTGGAGGTGGATCTCGATCGCGGTCAGGTAAAAGCGATTCGCGTCGGCGGCTCAACCGTCCTCGTCAGCTCGGGAGTGCTGTACATCCCGGATTGAGAGCTATCGGCGTTTCGCGAACCGCCGGCGACGATCGCCGGGCACTCGCGGAACCGGCGGCAATCGCCGATCGAATTTCGTAAACAGCGCGAGCACGAGGAGCGCGGCGCCGATCAGCACGAAGCTGTTGCGAGCTGCGGTCATAGTGGAAAAACGGAGAGCCCACGGCGAGAAAATCAAAAACGTCCCGACAACCGCTTCCACGTTGCCGTGCACCCGAAAGGGGAGCACCGGTATCGCGCCGGGAGCGAAGGGACTGAGAGCAGTAATGAGGAGATGACCGAATGAGAGCGCGTAGGCGAGAGCGCGCGGAACGCCGCCAAATCCGAGCGCAGTCGGAAGACTGAGCAGAACGACGACTATCGAATAGTCGGCGATTCCGTGGGCCCGGCGCGAGATAGCTTTCACGCCGTGTGTCATATCAATAACCGTGCTCCGGTTGAGGCCGCCTCTTGTTTCAGGACGCAAATACCGTAGACTCTTGGAGAGCGGGACCGGCGCCTGTTGGCCCCGCAACATCGGGAGGAAGGAATGAATTCGTCGGCGCGTTCGATTTTTGGTGCGATGGCTGTCCTCGGCGCAGCCGCATTCCCCGCGGCGGGCCAGCTCACGCCGCCGAAGCCGACCCCGCTCGCGACCGCGACCGGACCGCAGGTCGGACAGGTCGCTCCCGATTTTACTCTTCCGGGGTCGACGCGCTACGGACTGTTGAGCCCACCGGTCCGGCTCTCAGACTTTCGCGGTCGAACGGTCGTGCTTGCGTTCTTTTATCAGGCGCGGACAAAGGGCTGAACGATTCAAATGGAGGCGTACCGTGATCAGTACGCCACGCTCTTCAACAACGGCCGCAAGGTCGTGGTCATCGGCATCAGCGTCGACCCCGATACCGCTCAGGCCTCGTGGGCGCGCGACGAAGATTTCCCGATTTTGTTCGCGAGCGACGCCGGTGGCAGCGTCGGCCAGTTGTACGACGCGTACGCCGCCGATCGGAAGCAGGACAATCGCTCGCTGTACGTAGTCGGCCCCGACGGACGCATCGCGTACGTGACGAAGCCGTTCAAGGTTTTGTCGGCGGCATCATACAAGGATCTGGGCGCGGTGGTGGACAGCCTGTCGCCGCCCCCAGCGGACTCTACGAAGTAGGCTGAAGGCCTTTCGCGATTGCGGCGTCGAGGTTCTGGCGCCCGCCGAGTCCGGTGTAAACAACGACTCCCTTGGAGTTGAGAACCACTACGTATGAGGTGGCCGGAGCATCGAACGCCTCAGCGGCAGTGCCGTTCACGTCCCACACCGTTTCGTGAGGGAGCGGGTGGGCGGCGAGAAACCTTCTCACTCTCTCGGCAGACTGATTCACATTCACCGCTACGGCGAGAAATTTTACGCGCTTCCCGTATTTCTTTTCGGCCGCTAGAAGTGTCGGCATCAGCTCCCGGCAGCTGGGACACCAGGTCGCCCAGAATTCTATTAGTACCGGTCCTTTGCCAACGTAGCGCGAGAGATCGAGCTTCCTGCCGTCCAGCGTTTCCACTGAAGCGGGGGGCGGGGTCTTTCCGACATCGATGCCCAAGTCCTGCGCGCGAAGCGCGGGGGCAAACACGATTAGCGAAGCGACGAGAACGAGACTGGTGCGAATGCGGGGCATCGAGTTGACCTGAGCGGAGTGATCGAGTGGCTAGAGGAGCAGCTGGCCCATCTGCATCAGATAATACTCCGCAACGCCGATCATGATCAAAGCCAGCGCTCTTTTTATCCAAAGCATCCATACTCCCGCCTTTGGCAGCTTCACCAAAGCCCCGGCAAAAAGACCGACGAGGACGAGAATCGTGCACATCCCGAGCGAGAAAGCGAGCAGATAGACGAACCCGAGCACTCCGCTTTTGGTCGTTGCAACCCAGGTGAGAACGACCGCCATCACTGGTGCCGAGCACGGCGCGGCGACGAGCCCGGAGACAGCTCCCATGGCAAAGGTTCCCGGGATGCTCCCGCCCTTGCCCACTGTTGACGAGCGGCGGACGAATGCCGGAAGCCGCACCGGAATCACATCGAGCATCATCAGCGCCGCGGCGATAAGGAGATTCGCCATCAACAGATATAGCCACGGATTCGTGCTCACGGATCCGAAGAGAGTGCCGCTCAGCCCGGCGAAAACACCGAGTGCGCTGTACACGGCGGACAAACCGATAGCATATGATGCGACGAGGGCGGCAACGCGCCGCTTCGACGCCCCACCGATCGTCTGCCCGCCGATGATTGACGCGGTGATAGGGATCATCGGGTACACGCAGGGCGTGAGACTCGTCATCACGCCACCGGCATAGAGCACGAGTGTGGCGAGAAACGGATTGAGGGCAAGCTGATGCGGCAGGTCCGAAAAGTTCATTGCAAACGCCAGGAGGAAAACAACACATACCTAGTAACGAATTAATGGGCGTTGGATCATTTACTAGTTGCGGGTTACCGGTTGAATCAGGATGCTACCCTCCGTCACCCGGCTCCGCAAACGACCCAGTCCGGCAACTTCAGAGGAATTAACTCTCCAAACCGTTCCGGGGCGCGCGAATCGTGTGACTGCCCGAGAGGGCGGCCGCTACTGTCCGTTGACCCGCCCGCCGGCTAGACCGAGCGCATACTCGGCCCACCAGTTTCCAGCAGGAGGGCCGCCACCGCAGGTGCCGTCCGATTCCCCCGGAGTCTTCACCCAAAGAAACGCATCGACGAGCGAATTGCCCGTGTTCGTGGTCGGCGCTGTGCCGACCAGCTGCCCGGGCGGATTGCACCAATTCCCGGCGGTGCTGACGTTACGCCCATTACGGCTGGTGTCGATGATGAAATGCTTTCCGCCGATTCGCCGCGAAAGGTCGGTGCCGTATGCGACGTTGATCGTGTTGCCGAGAAAGTTGGAGATATTGAGGGAAAATCCGTCGGCGTCTGCGATACCGGCTTTCTGCAGACGCGCGGCCATCTCCGGTGCGGCCACCCATCGCGCGTGTCCCGCGTCGATGTACACCGCGGCACCCTTCGCCTTCAGTACGCTGACGGCTTCGTGGATGAGATCGTATCTCTCCTGCTGCGTCCGCGCGTCGAGACAGGTGATGCCCGCAATCGCATCGGGCTCGAGAATAACGACCGCTTTTTTATTTCCAAGACCGCCCGCGAACCCGCGAATCCATTGCCGGTACGCCGCGCCACTCCCCGCCCCGCCGGCGGAATAGCTGCCGCAATCACGGTGCGGAATGTTGTAGGCGACAAAAACAGGAAGTGCCTGCGCGCCAGTGATTCGCGACACCGCGTCGGAAACATCACGTCCGATGTTCACGTTCCAGCTGCCGATCCACCTCGCCAGCGGTTGGTCAGCAATCTTGTCCATCAGCGCGGCGTCTGCCGGACGAGAGCGGCGCCACGCATTCGCCTGCTGCCTGGCGCGCGAAGAAGGATCCACATACAGCTTCGCTGAACGGAACAGATTTACGAACGCCTGGCTCACGGACTGCGCCTCAGCGCGGCTGGGCGCCAGCGAGATGAGCACCGCCGGAAACAGTGCCATTGCGAATCGGGAAGTCGCCGTATGTCGCATTGTCTTCAGTAATATTATACGCTCACGCTATCCCCAAAACCGCGTTCGGGTTCCCGCAAATGCAATTCACGCAGCTCGGCAAGAGTGGCCTCACCGTTTCGCGCATCTGCCTCGGATGCATGACGTACGGCGATCCGGCTTGGCGCCCGTGGACGCTGAGCGAAGACGCCGCCCGTCCATTCTTCAAGCGCGCGCTCGAGCTTGGAATCAATTTCTTCGACACGGCCGACATGTACTCGATGGGCGTGAGCGAGATCGTGACGGGAAAGATTCTGCGCGAGATGGCGAAGATGGAAGAGATAGTTCTCGCAACGAAGGTTCATTTCCCGATGAGCGACGGCCCGAACATGGGCGGGCTCTCGCGAAAACACATCGTTCAGGGATGTGAAGCCAGCCTAAGGCGGCTCGGTGTCGATACGATCGACTTGTATCAGATCCATCGCTTCAGGAGCACCGTGCCGATCGAGGAGACGATTGCAGCGCTCGACCACCTCGTGCAGCAGGGAAAGGTCAGGTACATCGGCGCGAGCTCCGGATACGCGTGGGAAATGGCGCGCGCGCTGAGCGTTTCGGAGCGGCGCGGATGGGCGCGGTTCGTCTCGATGCAGAACCATTACAACCTTCTCTACCGCGAGGAAGAGCGCGAGATGATTCCTCTTTGCGTCGCCGAAGGGGTCGGAGTTATCCCGTGGTCGCCGCTGGCACGCGGGCGCCTCGCGCGCACGACTCCATCGGCATCGTCTGGCACGGTGCGCGCGGAGAACGACAAGTACGCGGTCGATCTCTACGATCAGAAGAGTGACGAGGCCGTAATCGCCGCGGTTCGCGCGGTCGCATCCGACGCCGGTCTCTCGCCGGCGGAAATCTCCCTGGCGTGGCTGCTCTCTAAACCGGCTGTGACAGCGCCGATCATCGGAGCGTCGAAAATAGAACACCTGGAGACGGCCGTGCGCGCCCTCGAGGTGAGGCTGTCGCCGGATCAGATTTCCCGCGTCGAGGCGCCCTACGAGCCGCATCCCGTTCGCGGCCATCAGTGAGCGAAGAGAGCGCTGGCCCGACCGAATCCGAACGGCGCGCCTCTCCGGATACAACGAAGAAAGACGCTTCGCTGCTGCTGTGGAGGGCGGTGCGGCGGCGATGTCCCAACTGCGGCTGGAAAAGCGTCTTCGAAAGCTACTTCACGCTGAAGCAGCGCTGCCCGCAATGCGGGATTCTGCTCGAGCGCGGCGAAGGCGATTACTTTCTCGGCGCCTACGCGTTGAATCTCATCGGTATCGAGTTCATTCTCGCCGCGGGGTTTGTCGTCGTGATGGTTGCGACGTGGCCAAACCCGCCTTGGGATAGCCTACAATACGGAGGCGCGGCGCTCGCGATCATCGTCCCGATCCTGACGTATCCATTCACGAAAACCGTGTGGCTCGCGCTCGATCTCATCTTCCGGCCTCCGAAGCGCGAAGACTTCATCGAGCGGACGAAGTAACAATCCCGCCCCGTCGTCCGGGGAGCCGCTCCCCGATGTCCATCTGAGTGGACAATCTGCGCCGCGCAAGCGTGGCGGAAAATCTCCTAAGGCGTTGTGCTCACACGCCTTGGGAATACGCCTGTACGTCGGCCTTCCTCCTGCCAATAGGGAGCATGCCACAATCAGAGGATGCCGTATGACGCTGTCTCGTTTTTTCGTGATCTCAGCTCTTATCGCGCCATCTGCACTTCCCGCAATTCTCCGCGCACAAGCAGAAAACGGTGCGCAGATTTTTACGTCGATCAACAATTCATTCCCGGGAGGCGGCGGGCTCGCGGGCTTCGCTATCTCGCTCGGAAATGGAGCGATCGGTGTGCGAGGATCCTTCGGCGTCGGCATCTCCGGCCTGAGCGCATCGAATGGATCCACCGGTTCGACTGCGCCGAGGCGATGGATCGGCGATGGCGACCTCATCCTGGGGAATAATTTTGGCGGACTCGCCGGCATCCTCGGCGGCGCGCTCGAGCCGTATGCGTTTGCCGGCGTCGGAGCGCAGAGCGCGTCCGCTTCTCCTTCACTGAGCGATGCTGCAAAAACCTGGAGCTATGGCGGCGGAGTAACGCTGCCGCTGTCGAATACTCTTGGAATTAGCGGAGAGGCACGGCAGCGGAATCTGCTCGGAGCGTCATACGTTCCGCCGAGCGACTTCGTAAGCGGAATGGAATACCGCCTCGGGATTTCCTTTCATTTCGGATCCGGCCGCACACGCCGAGGATATGGCTCGCGCGGCAGCGGCGCATCCCCTTCCCGCCCGACTGGCGGAAGCACGAGCGGCTCCTCACGCACGAATTGGCCGGCGAGCACGACCGCTTCATCTGCAGCCGCGCGCCGTGTCGTTCCTGACGCGGAGCAATACATCGGTGTCCCGTACGTTTACGGCGGCGACACGCCGAGCGGATTCGACTGCTCGGGATTCGTGCAGTACGTCTATGCGAGACAGGGCGTTGATCTCCCCCGTACATCCCGGCAGATGGCGGGCTCTGGGATGGCGGTGAACCCCACACCGGGAGCGATGGCGATCGGCGACCTGATGCTGTTTTCACAGGGTGGACGTATCAGCCACGTCGCTATCTATGCCGGCAGCGGCAGGTTCATTCATTCGTCGTCGAGCGGACGCGGTGTGCGCTATGACGACCTCAATACGCAGCGCGGCCAGTGGTTCGCCGATCACCTCGTGGCGGTTCGCCGGGTCGCAGGGAACGGCAGCGCGGTAATGAGCGCGTTCGCGACGTCGAAGATTCCGTTCGACCGTTTCGATCCCCCCGATTCCGCTCCACCGGTCGGCAAACATTAGTAACACTTACAAACCACTGCGCCGCTGCCGTATGATGAAACCAATCACACCGGCAGATAGTCATACTCGCAGATGGCACGAGCTGATTCGAGTTACCTGAAGGCTGCCGGATACGCAGCGGTCATCGCACTCGCTCTCGGGTGCGGCGACCGCGCCCGAAGCGTGACGACTTCAACGACCGGCGGGACGGTTGTCATCGCCGCGACCGGCGACCCGGACGTTCTGTTCCCTCCTCTCGCGACGAATGTCCCCGCGCGCCAGGTAACGGAGCTCATCTACGACTACCTCGCCGACATCGGAACATCGCTGAACGTCATTGGCGACGCCGGCTTTACCCCCAAGCTCGCCGACAGGTGGCGTTGGTCGGCCGATTCGTTGTCCATTTCATTTCATCTGAATGCAAAAGCGCGCTGGCACGACGGCGCCCCCGTGCGCTCGAACGATGTCGTGTTCACGCACGATCTCTACACCAGTCCCAGGCTCGGCAATCCGATGACCGAGGAGCTCAAGAGCATCGACTCGGTGACGGCGCCGGATTCGCTGACCAACGTATTCTGGTTCCACGCGCGATCGCCGGAGCAGTTTTTCACTGCCGTGTCAATGATGCTTATTCTCCCGCAGCACGTTTATGGAAAGTTGGGCGGAGATTCGTTGCGCGAGCGCGCCAGCAGGGTCGATCCTGTCGGGAGCGGCCGCTTTCGGTTCGTGCGCTGGACGCAAGGCTCCTCACTGGAAGTGGCGGCCGACACCGGCAACTATCGAGGGCGGCCGCCATTGGACCGGGTGGTCTGGAGTGTCTCGCCCGACTACCTCGGCGCGTTGACAAAACTGAATGGCGGAGAGGCCGACGTGTTTGATGCGCTGCACGCCGACAATGTCCAACAGGTTGCGGCGAACCCCAACCTCCGGGTAATCACCCTGCCAGGAATGGACTACGCTTTTTTGCAATTCAATCTCAAGGATCCCAGCGCAAAGGGAGCATCTCATCCGATTTTCGGAAGTCGGGAGATGCGGCGGGCGCTGACGATGGCCATCGATCGCGATGCGCTAGTGAAAAATGTCTTCGATACACTTGGCGCGGTTTCGGTTGGGCCGACGATCCGAGCGCTGCCGACTACGAGCAAATCCCTCGTTCAGATTCCATACGATACGGTTCGCGCGGCGGCAATTCTGGACAGTCTCGGCTGGAAAGGACGGACGAGGGATGGAGTGCGAACCCGGAACGGACGAGAGCTGGCGTTTACGATGATCGTCCCGGCGTCGAGCAGCGCAAGAAACCGAATGGCGGTGTTGATCCAATCGCAGCTGAAGCGCGCAGGTGTGCGCGCGGACATCGACAAGATGGAATATCAGGCGTTCGCCGACCGTGAGGGATCCCGGAATTTCGATGCGACATTCGGCGCGTGGCACGTGACTGCCGACCCATCAGCGGTTCGTGAAGTCTGGACGACGAGCGCGTCGCGCAGAAAGGAAGGGCGCAACTATGGCTCTTACGAGAACCCGAGCTTTGACGCCTTGCTTGACAGCGCGGCTGCGGCGACGGAATTCTCGTCCGGCGTCAGACTCTATACGCGCGCATATCAGCTGATCGTGGATGACGCGCCAGCCGTCTGGCTGTATGAACCCAAGCTGGTTATCGGGCTCCAGAAGCGGCTCGTCACGAGGGGACTCACCCCCGGGTCTTGGTGGGCCGGGCTGGGAACGTGGTCAATTCCCCCTTCGGAGCGCATCCAACGTGACATTGGCGGGGTACGTAGGTAGTGTAAGACAGCGACTGCGTATCATCGGTCGAAATGAAAGGCACACTTTTTCGATAAGAAAGACGCATTTTCAGAACGCAGTGTTTGGTACATTTTGAAGCGGTTCAGGGAAGACTCCAACTCAAGCAACTATTTTATGGTTCGTCACCTGGTCTACTTCGAGGCACTCGGCTCACTCGCCGAAAACACCGAAGGCTGGCGCCGAATATTCGCCGGTCTTGTGGTTCTGCGTCTCATAGACCTCTCCGTCTCCGAGTCCAGACCGGATTGCGGAGTCGATGCCGCGACGATCCATTCGGTCCGATCGAGCGTGCTCGCGCTCAAAGAGACCGACTCGGCGAAGCCGATACTTTTGTCGCTCGTCGAAGCCGTTGAGAATGGAACCGGGCTGATCCGCATCAGCGAGATGTTGCTGGACTACGCGCGCTCTCTGGATTTCGATTCCAGCTGGCGGCTCGCGTCGGACGTGCTCACAACCGTCGTGGAGCTCGCACCGGCCGACACGCACCCGATCGCGATAGACGCGAACACAATGCTGGGCGGAGTCGCGCGCCGCGTCGGCGAGTGGGATGCGTCCGCAGCCGGCTATGCTTCTGCAGCACACGCGGCCGCTGTAATCGGTGATACCGCGCGCTCGCTGAAGGCCGAAGTCGGCATGGCGAATACGCACCTCGCGCACGGGAATCTTCCCGCCGCTGAGAAAATGCTGGACACGGTCGTTGCAGAGGCGCGAGAGCATGAGTTGACGGACGTGTTAGAGCTGGCGCTCCATGATCGAGCCACTGTCGCGCATGGTTTTGGCGAGTACGCCAGTGCGATCGAATATGGATACGAGGCGCTGGAGCTCTGTCCCGGCGGAACGGAAAGAGACGCGCTGCTTGGCGACATTGCGGCATCTTTCGCGGAGTTGGGAATGCGCGACGCCGCACGAGATGCACACCTAATCGTGAGCGCAACATCGCAATCCGAACGTGTTGTTAATCTGGCGAAACTGAACTTGATGGAGCTCGCGGCGCTCGACGGTGTCGAAGAAGTTTTCGAGAGTTATGCGGCAGACCTAAACGGCAGCATACTCGATGTTCGCCTTCGTGCCTACTACCTGCTCTATCTCGGGCAAGGCCAGCGGCGCTTCGGAAGACTAGACGCCGCTGCACAGTCGCTTGAGCGAGCGCGCAGCTTCGCTTCAGCCGAGGGCCTTCACCAAATCGTGTTCGAGGCAGACAAGGCACTCTCGGCTGCGGCTACGGAATGGGCCACTTGGCCGGCTGCATCAGCCACGGTTTTGCCAATCAAGGCAACTCCAACCACATTCCGCGTTGCCCGCGAGCTCACACAGATGCGTGAGCTCGCCTTCGCTGGTCAGTAAGCTGCGCTAAGCAGCTCCAGGATCAGCCTGCGCAGGTACCCGTGCCACCGCTAACCTGGCACTCGTGCGGCGTCGAAGTCGGGCCAGTCGCGTCTGCGCAGGCGGAGAGCAGAGCAACAGCGATGGTGGCGGCGGCGATGACGAGTTTGCGGCGGATCATTTGGAGCTCCCTGAATTGATGGTAGGCGACGGCTTGGGTTACCAAGCTACACTCCTATCCGCCCTTGCAAATGCGTCTTCCATACAAAAAAGTGTGCCTTTTATATCGCAAAAGGTGCTATTCTTAACGCGTGACCGTTCCGCAAGAAAATCCCGATAGCCATCCGTTCCCGCCAAAACCAGGAATAGGTGCCAAGGGGACTCACCTACTTACAGTCGCGGCGCTACTTCCGCCACGTCTTCTAACGCAGGTCCGCCATGCCCTAGCCGGTGAAAGGGAGGTCCTGGCGGCTGAGTCCTGGCACGAGCTCGAGCGGCTCATCAAGAAAACACCGCTGCGGGCCGTGATAATCGACCCTGAGACGAACGGGGTTGTGGACAGCGCCTCCGTGGTTCGGCTCCTCACCCGTTACCCGTCGTTGCCGATCATCGCCTATGTGACCCTTGGGCCGGCGACATTTAGCGGCATCGCGCACTTATCCAGACTGGGGCTGGAGCACGTTATCCTTCACCGGTTCGACGACTCGGTCGAGCGCTTCAAGCGGACGGTGGACAGCGTCGGCTCGGATCCCCTTGTTTGGAAGGTGGTCGACGCGTTGAGGCCAGCCCTCAGCCGGCTGCCGCTCCCCCTCGCGATTTCCGTGCAGCAGATGTTCGACGAGCCGCAGCGATTCATGACGGCCCTCGACCTCTCGAGTGCGAGCGGGATGCCCACTGTCCGGATGTATCAGAGCTTTACTCACGCCGAGCTGACATCGCCGAAGAATCTTCTGATCGCAGCGAGGGCATTGAGGGCTTTCAGCTACCTGCGGGATCCCGGGTACTCGGTCAGCGACGTCGCACAGAAACTGGGGTACATTCAGCCCCGGATCCTCGGAAACCACGCCCTTAAGGTTTTTGGATTGAAGCCTGCCCGGGCTCGGCGGCGGATATCCGAAGCGGAGGCGCTCGATAGGGTGTTGGCGTTCGTTCGGGGAAACGAGGACTCCGTGATATGAAATGCGCACTTTTTCGATACAGAAGGCGCATTGTCCTGATCGCTCCGACTGAGCAACGTAGGAGTTGAGATGACTACCTTCACACTGACGCGCCAGCCCCCGCCGAGTGCCGTTGAATATCCTGCAGCCGAATTGATTTTCGGCGCAGACGGAACCGGCGCCGATGTCGGCGAGCTGGCGGCGATTCGCTCGGAGTTCGCTTCCGCAGGTGTCACCGATCTGCTGGTTCTCTGCGGCGGATGTGCAGACCGTGACAGCGACCTCCGAACGCTCTACGACGGGCTCGCGGGGACGGTTTTGAATGCGGCTCGCCGCGACCCGGCGTTCGCGGCCCACACATACGGCATTCTTCGGATCATCTGGCCGGTGCGCCGCTGGCCGGACCTTGCCGTGCGCCCCGGGCTCCAGGTTCTCACGCCCGACGAGCGGGCGCATCGCGAGATCGCATCGCTGGAGATGGAAGTGACGGCCCTGCGCGGCAGCTTCAGCGGCAGGCAGGCGGACCGCCATCTGCTGAAGGTTTGGCAACTCATCAGCACTGCGGCGGAATCTGTCCCGGCGCAGGTCTCACTCGTCGAGCACGTGCGCGAGTTGGTGCGCGGCACGGATGAAATGAACCCCGACCCCAAGCCGGCTGAATACGCGTCGCGGCGATTCCTGACGATGCACCCGATCCGCCTGCTCGAGGCGATCACCGATCCGGCGGAAGACACTGCGATCGGAAGCCACACTCGCATCGTCGCTGGTGATCAGGATGGGGACGAGGGCGCGGATGGTCCGCCGTACGAGCCGGCGAAGTGCGATCTGTACGAGGGGGTGCGGAATCTTCTTCGGTATGCGGTCGCATCGGAGATGCGATCCCGCGCGGAGACGCTGGGACGGCAGGGATTGCGGGAGAGCCTGCTCACCCTGTCGAGGGGTCTGCCGCAGACGAGGCTCCATCTCGTCGGGCACAGCTACGGTGCGCGCGCGCTGCTGACGGCGGTCGACGCGCCGACGGATTCAGGGAAGCTGATTCGTCCGAAGTCGATCAGCCTGCTACAGCCGGCGCTGCCCGAGGACGCATTCGTTCCGGCGACGGAGGATTCGGCGGAGGGGATTTTTCATTCGGTGTTGGCGGAAGGAAAAGTCGGCGGCCCGATTCTCGTTTCCCATTCGAAGAGTGACGAGACCGCCGGCATTCCTTACGCCATCGCGTGCCGCATTGCCGAACAGAGCCAGCCGCTGACGGAGGATTATCAGAATCCGGTGAGAGCGATGGCCGAATGGGGTGCAACGGGAGTGGAGGGAGTCACGGTTTCGCTCGCTGGCCGATCGATGCCCCGCTGGCGGCGGGGGATGTTGGCGAATCTGGACGGCGCCGGTGTCATCGAAAGCCACCTCGATGTCTGCAAGCTCCCCGTTGCCCAGGCAATTCTTTCCGCGGCGACGACTACGACCTAGCGCGTACTCCGCCCGGGGAGCGACGTCGTGCTGGGTGCGATCATGCTGACGATGAATCACTGAGGCTTCTCCACGCCGTCTATGACGCGGCGCCACGCTACTCCTCGTACTTGTCGGAGCCCTGGACCCAGAGAAAAGACTGAATGTCGATAAGATCGCGCGGCTTCAAGTCGCGCAGGTCGGCCCGGGCTCGCGCGGAAAAGCCGTACAGGTTCTCGTAGCTGTCCCAATTCGGGCGTGACTTGTATCTAAAGTCGTAACCGTATTCCTCCGACACCCTTCTCGTCACCACGTCGGCGAGGAGGCGCCTGAATTTTTCCCGGCCGAGCGAGCTTGTAGGCGCGCTCCCAGTCAACGTAGCTCGGGTCGTGAAATGCCTTTTTGAAAAAGCGGAGGAATTTTCTGCGACATCTCCGAGATCCGGGCGAAACCGCCGGCATATTCATCTCCCTGTTTAACTGCCTCCTCTCAAGCAGGGCTTGTGCCTACCAGATACGCGGTACCACTGCGGACGAACGAACCATCGGATCGCCCGGCTTGCAGCCGAACGCTTTCGCGAACGATTCCATGTTTGAAACCGGACCGTTTGTCCGCCAGTACGCGGGCGCGTGCGGATCGGTGAGCACGCGGCTTCGCAGCTGCTCGGGCCGCGTGTGCTCGCGCCACGTCTGGGCGTAGGCGATGAAGAAGCGCTGCTCCGGCGTGTATCCGTCAATCACGTCACGCTTGCCGGTGCGATTGAGCGCCCGCTCGAGGGCGTCGTACGCGGTGAGCAGTCCGCCGTAATCGGCGATGTTTTCGCCGAGTGTGAGGCCGCCGTTGACGTGGAGCGTGTCGACCTGGACGTAACTCGAAAACTGGTCCGACATGAGCTTCGCCTGCGTGCCGAAGCTGGCGGAATCCGCCGACGTCCACCAGTCACGGAGATTTCCCTGCGCGTCGTAGTGTCGTCCTTCATCATCAAAGCCGTGCGTGAGCTCGTGCCCTGCCCAGCTTCCGCCGAGCGCGCCGTAATTGGAGGCCATATCACCGGAGGCGTCGAACGTCTGGGGGAGGAGCGCGCCAGCGGGAAACAGCATCTCGTTCAGCGACGGATCGTAGTACGCGTTCACGGTGGGAACGGTCATCCCCCATTCGGTCTTGTCCACCGATTTGCCGGGCCGATCGACGATCCGATTCCAGGCGAATGTGTTGGCGCTTAGGATGTTGGAGGCGAACGGCCCTTCGGAAACCTGGAGCGCGCTGTAGTCGCGCCACTTGTCGGGGTAGCCGATCTTCTCGTTCATCAGCGCCAGCTTCTCGAGTGCGTATCTGCGGGTGGAGTCCGACATCCACGCGAGCGCGTTGATGCGGTCGCGGAAGGACGCGCGAATATCGTCAATCACCTGCTTCGCATCGGCTTTGGCCTTCGGAGAGAACGTCTTGTTCACGTACGCCTGGCCGAGGGCCTCGCCGAGTCGCGAGTCCGTGACACGGAGGCAGCGGCGCCAACGCGGCTGCATCGCGCGCGCTCCGCTGAATATGGAGCTGTAGGCGAAGTCTTCATTGACGAAGGGCGTACTGAGCCATCCGGCGGCGGCGTCAATGAGGTGGTATCTCATGTATGCGCGCCAATCTTCGAGCGGCACGGTGTTGAGCAGCTCGTTCGCGCGCCTGAAGTAATCGGGTTGACCCACGTTTACGAACGCGGGGGTGGAGGTGACGCCGATGGACTTGAAGTATGCGGGCCAGTCGATTGCCGGCACGAGCTTTTGAAGATCGGGCAACATCGTCTTGTGATACGTCGCCGACGGCTCGCGCTGCGCGATGCGCGTCATAGAGGCTTTGGCCAGCTCGGTCTCGAGCGCCATGACTCTTCCGGCATCTGCCGAAGCATCAGTCGCGTTTTCACCCGCGAGTGAGAGCACGCGCGCGACATGCCCGACGTATTTCCGCCGAAGCGAATCGGAGCGCGGGTCGGTCTTCAGGTAGTAGTCGCGATCGGGCATTCCAAGCCCGCCTTGGTTTAGGTCAACGATGTAGTGGGTCGCGTCCTTGGGATCCGACGACGGAGAGTAGCGGAAGAGCACCGCCGCACGCATTGGCTGGAGCGCTGCGATCTCGCGAACGAGATCAGCACGAGAATTCACGGCGGCGATCCGGTTGAGCTCCGGTTGGATGGGTTTGATGCCGGCGCTTTCAGCACTGGTGGAATCCATGCAGCTGGCGTAGAACGTTCCCAACTTTCTCTCTGTACTGCCGCCGGGCGCGCTGGCGCGGTGGGCCATTGCGTCTGCGAGCACGGATCGCACGACGATTTCATTCCGGTCGGTCATGTCCTTGGCGACGCCTGACGTGGAGAATGCGGCTGGAATCGTATCCCGCTTCAACCAACCGCCGTTCGCGAACTGAAAAAAGTCGGTGCATGCGCTGACGCTCGCATCCATATACGACGGATCGAACACCTTGAGCGGCGCCAATGGGACGGCGTTCTGCGCCGAAGCGGAACCGACGACGAGAGAGGCGAGAATGGCGGCAGCGGAGATCAAGCGAGAGGTGTTCATTGTGGATCGCTCGGTGAAGGGATCGAAAAGCGGTTCAGGAATTTGGCCAAGTGCGCACAGTATCGTAATGGCCCGTCGGGCCGAGTCGGCGACGGAGACGGCGATCAGGATGCAGAACGGCCCGGTGAATGTACCGACAAAGCTAAAAGCCGAAGTGACGGCGGGCGGGGGGCTGCACATCACGATCACGCGAACGATACCGATGGGCGGCCAGCCCTTCGAAGCGGTGACGGCGGAAGACTGGAGCCTCAGCCCCGACGGAAAGACGCTGACGGTTCACCGCCTGGATGACACACCGCGTGGCAAAGTGGACGCGATGATGATATTCGCGAGGCAGTAGCCGTCCTACTGGACGGCGTTGATCATATCGAAGATGGGGAGATACATCGCGACGACCATTCCGCCGACGATTACGCCGAGGAATACGATCATCACGGGCTCGAGCAGCGAGAGCAGGTTGCTGACGGCGGCGTCCACCTCGTCGTCATAGAATTCGGCGATCTTCGTCAGCATCTCATCGAGCCCGCCGGTCTGTTCTCCGACGGAGATCATCGAGATCACCATCGGCGGGAAGACTTTCGACTTCTGAAGCGGGGCGGCGATCGTATCACCGCCGGCGATGGACGAGCGCGACGCCATGATCGCGTCCTGAATGACGCGATTGCCGGCGGTTTTGGCGGTGATCTCGAGCCCCTCGAGAATGCTGACGCCGGAGCTGATGAGAGTGCCGAGCGTGCGCGTGAATCTAGAAACCGCGGATTTGCGGAGAACGTCGCCGAGCACGGGAAAATGGAGCATCATCCGGTCGATGACGAGCTTTCCATTCGAGGACGCGTAGTACTTCTTGAACGAATAGAATCCGGCGATGCCGATAGCCAGCAGCAGCCACCAGTAGGCGTGGAGGAACTTCGACGCGCCGATGACTATTCGCGTCGGCATCGGAAGTGACTGCCCGACGGACGAGAACATATTCTCGAAGACCGGGATGACGAAGAGCAGCAGCGTGACAACAGCGATCGCGGCGACGGCCATAATGACGGACGGATAGATCATCGCTCCTTTCACCTTTCGCACGAGCTTGTCGTTCTTCTCGAGGAAGGTTGCAAGCCGCATCAGGATCGTGTCGAGAATACCGCCGGCCTCACCGGCGGACACCATGTTCACATAGAGCGAGGTGAAGGCCTTCGGGTGTTTGGCAAGCGCGTCGGCCACGGTGTGTCCGGACTCCACGTCGAATACGACCTTTCGCGTGATCTCCGACAGCGCCTTGTTGTCCGTCTGATCGGCGAGGATGGTCAGCGCCTGCACGAGGGGCAGGCCGGCGTTGATCATAGTGGAGAACTGGCGCGTGAAGATGACGACATCCCGCATCTTGATGGAGCCGCGGCCGACCTTCTTTTTCGCGTCTTCGTCGATCTTCACCACGCTCAGCCGCTGTTTGCGCAGCTGGCCGATCACTTCATCGCGCGACGCGGCGTCGATGGTGGCGGTGCGAAGATCGCCGTTGAGCGCGCGAGCGGTGTAGGTAAAGGACGGCATTATTCGGCGACGAGTGACGACGGGCGAGTGAACGAGGCGAGGGCCGCGGCGGTGACGACTGCCGATCGCGTAATCACCTCTTTGCTCCCAGTCCGCCCGTCAAGGGCCCGCGCGTCGGAGTGCTCTGCCCGCCGCCGTCGGTGGCGTCCACCTGTCCGATCATCCGCAGGAATTCGGTGGGATCACTGCTCACGCGGAGGCACTCCTCGGAAGTGACCTCGCGGCTCATATAGAGATTGTACAGCGCGTCGTTGAGCGTCTGCATTCCAAACTTCTTGCCCGCCTGCATCGACGAGTATATCTGGTGGATCTTGTCGTCGCGAATGAGGGCGCGGATCGCCGGCGTGACGATTAGAAGCTCGGCCGCCATGGCGCGGCCCCGGCCGCGAGCCTTGGGAACGAGCGTCTGCGTGACGATGCCCTCGAGCACGAACGCCAGCTGGGCGCGCACCTGCGACTGCTGGTGTGAGGGGAACACGTCGATGATGCGGTTGATGGCTTCGGCGGCCGAGTTCGTATGCAGAGTGGCGAAGCAGAGGTGACCGGTTTCGGCGATGGTCAGCGCGGCGGCGATCGTCTCCAGGTCGCGCATTTCACCGACGAGAATCACATCCGGGTCTTCGCGGAGGGCGTATTTCAGGGCGGCGGCGAAAGAATGCGTGTCGGTGCCGACCTCGCGCTGATTGATGATGCAGCCCTGATGCTTATGGATGAACTCGATCGGATCTTCGACGGTGATGATGTGCCCTTTGCGCTCGCGGTTGATCTTGTCGATCATCGCGGCGAGGGTGGTGGATTTTCCGGAACCGGTCGGACCCGTGACGAGTACGAGGCCGCGCGGTTTCTCCGCCATCTTGGCGATGGCCTGCGGGAGGCCGAGCTGCTCGAAGGTCCTGATGTCGAAAGGAATCTGCCGGATGACCATCGAAACGCATCCGCGCTGCTTGAAGCAGTTGCCGCGAAAGCGGGCGAGATTCTGGATGCCGAACGAGAAGTCCAGCTCGTCTTCCTGCTCGAATCGTTTTTTCTGGTTTTCAGTCAGTACAGAGTACGCCAGCTGGAGCGTGTCCTTCGGCGTCATCACGTGATCCAGCGCGGCGTTCGTGATGTCGCCGTCGATGCGAAGCTTGGGGCGCTCGCCTGCTACGATGTGAAGATCCGACGCCTCCTTCGTCACCATCTCCTCGAGAAGACTGCGGAGATTGATCGTCGCCGGTCCCTGAGGCGCCGACGGCGGCACCGAGCCACCGAAAGAAATGTCCACTATTGGTCCCGTCATCTAATGTCCGCTGGTAAGTGATCGGTCAAACGCTGGTCTCGCGAACCATCTGATCGATGGTGGTCAATCCCTTCACGACCTTGAGCCAGCCGTCCATTCGCAGAGTGAGCATACCCTCGGAGATGGCGGCGTCCTGAATCTCGCTCACGGCAGCGCTCTGCATAATGAGCCGGCGCAGCTTGGGGGTCATGTACATAACCTCGTAAAGTCCCTGCCGTCCCTTGAGCCCGCTTCCCTGGCACTGTTCGCATCCCTTGCCGCAGAAGATTGGCAGGTCTCCGATGCGCGTATCGAGACTGACTCCGGAAATCGTCGCCTGCGCGGCCGGGACGGCCCGCGCCTTTGCGTCGGCGAGCGTCTCGTCGCTGAGACGAAGATCGCGCAGCGTCGTGTTGACGGTGACTTTCCCAGATGCGAGCTCATCTTCCTCGGGCGTGTAGCGCTCGATGCAGTTCTGGCAGATTTTTCGCACCAGCCGCTGCGCGAGAATGAGATTGAGCGCCGACGCGAGATTGAACGCCTCGATCCCCATATCGAGGAGACGCGTCACAGTCTCGGGCGCAGAATTGGTGTGCAGCGTCGAGAGGACGAGGTGACCAGTGAGGGCGGCCTTGAGAGCGATGCCCGCTGTTTCGAGGTCGCGCATTTCGCCGACCATAATGATGTTCGGGTCCTGGCGGAGAAAAGCGCGCAGCGCCGCCGCGAACGTCATTCCGATCTCCGACCGTACCGCCACCTGATTGATGCCGAAGAGATTGTACTCGACGGGATCCTCGGCGGTCATGATGTTTACGTCGATGTTGTTGACCTTCGACAGCGCGGAATAAAGCGTCGTCGTTTTTCCAGAGCCGGTCGGGCCGGTAACGAGCACCATTCCGTAAGGGTTCGAGATCGCTTCCATCAGCTCGCGCTCGGGGCGCGGCTCGATGCCGAACTTTTCGAGGTCGAGAGTAAGGTTCCCCTTGTCGAGAATACGAAGCACGATCTTCTCGCCGAACAGCGTCGGCAGAGTAGAGACGCGGTAGTCGATGACCTTGTTGCCGATCTTGAGACGGATTCTTCCGTCCTGCGGCACTCGGCGCTCGGCGATGTTGAGGCTCGCCATGATCTTGAAGCGCGAGATGAGCGCGGCGCGGAGCTTGAACGGTGGGCGCATTATCTCCTGGAGCGCGCCGTCAATGCGGTAGCGGACGCGAAGCTCGTGCTCGAAGCATTCGAAGTGTACGTCAGACGCGCCCTTGCGGACGGCGTCGGTGAGGATGGCATTGATGAGCTTCACGACCGGCGCGTCGTCCACGGCGACGCCGGCAGCGGTGGCGCTCATCTCCTCATCGGTATCCTCGACGACCTCCACGTCTTCAGATTCTTCGACGATGTTCTCGAGGAGATTCGCCATCTGCGAATCGGCTGACTCGTAGAAATTCTCGATCGTGTTGCGGAGCGTGTACTCGCCGGCGATGACGGGGTAGATGTCATAGCGGGTAATGAACTTGAGATCGTCGAGAACGCCGAGCTTGGTCGGGTCGGAGATGGCGACGGTGAGAGTCCGCCCCTCGCGCTTGAGAGGGAGCACCTGCTGCTTGATGGCGAGGTCGGCGGGAATCAGCTTCGCTACGCGTGCGTGCACCTCGTAGCGGGAAAGATCCTCCGCGTGCTTCCGATGCTGTTTCGCCAGCATGCGGGTGATGTCGGTTTCCTTGACGTACCCGAGCTTGACCAGGTTGTAGCCGACACGCGTGCCGCTCTGCTCCTGCTCATAGAGCGCTCGCTTGTATTGATCGTTGGTGATGAGCCCCTCGCGGAGGAGCATCTCACCGATCTTGTCGGATACCGCGGTCGGAGCTGTCAACGAAGCGTGTCCCTCAACCTGCTGTTGGGTCGTCGCCGAAGCGGCTTTGGCGGACGGCCGGCGCGGCTGGATATGACTGCGTTCATAGGACGAGGTAGGAGGGAGAAAGTTACTGTGCTCTCGAGCTTTGCGACCAGGGCGGGCCCGATGCCACGGACCCGCTTTAAGCCCTCCAAGGAGCCGAAAGGACCGAATGAATCGCGCTCGATGACAATTCTGTGCGCAAGTGCGGGTCCCACGCCTCTGAGAGCGACGATCTCGGCCTCGGTGGCGATGTCCATGTCAACCTTGGCCTGGGGCGAGGGCCCGGGTTTGGCGCTCCGTTGTCGTTTCCCTTTTCCCTTCCCGAGCTTTGCATGCCGCGCCGAGTCAGCGGCGGCAAGCTGTGAATCGAGGGCCCGGCGCGCGGCAGAATCTGCCGGCACCGACGAATGCCGGATGCGGGCCGCGCGTGCGCCGGCTCCCAGCGCGATTACGATCCCGAAGAATAGGAGCGCCTTTCGCTCCGCCGACGTCGCCATTCGCCGACAATCGCGCGCAAACCGAACAGGTGCGTCATCAGAAAGCCGGAAGTCTTCGCGTTACGACGCGCTAGTCACCGGGCCCTTTTCCGCTCATTGCCGAGCGATCAACGCCGCCGCGAGATCACCGACGATCCCCAGCGATTTTGCGGAGATCTTGTCCATCGTGTCCTGCGGCGTGTGATGCGGGGGATAATCGATGTCGATGACGTCGATGACGCGCAGCCCTGCATTGAGCAGCGGAACGTGATCGTCGCTTATTCCACCCTGATTGGTCGGAACGAAGACGTTCGCGTACCCTAAATCCGCCGCCAGATCCCAAACGCGCTGGACAACCTCCGGCGCTTGATTGATCGAGTACGCCTCCTGGGGGAT
>JALYYD010000053.1 GCA_030946775.1 Gemmatimonadota bacterium | reverse complement strand
CCACGTGAAGGGTCTGCCTTTCATCTACCCCGATAACGATCTCTCGTACGTCGAGAACTTCCTGTCGATGGTTGCGCGGATGAGCGAGCCGAAGTACGAGGCGAATCCGATCTTCAAGAAAGCGCTGGAAGTTCTTTTCATCCTTCACGCCGATCACGAGCAGAACTGTTCGACGAGCGCCGTCCGCGCCGTCGGATCATCCCACGTCGATCCATTCTCGGCGATCTCCGCCGGCATCGCCGCCCTGTTCGGCCCGCTTCACGGCGGCGCCAACGAGCAGGTGCTGAGGATGGTCGGCGAAATCGGCCACGTGAAGAACGTCCCCGCGTTCATCGAGGAAGTGAAGTCCGGCAAGGGGCAGAAGCTGATGGGCTTCGGCCACCGCGTTTACAAGAGCTATGATCCGCGCGCCAAGATCGTGAAGAAGCTCGCCGACGAGGTGTTCTCCGTCGTCGGAGTGGACAAGGATCTCGAGATCGCGCTAGAGCTGGAGCGGATCGCTCTGCAGGACGACTACTTCGTCTCACGCAAGCTCTATCCGAACGTGGACTTCTACACCGGGCTCATCTATCGCTCGATGGCGTTCCCGACGGATTTTTTCACCGTTCTCTTCGCGATCGGCAGAATGCCGGGCTGGCTGGCGCAGTGGGAAGAGATGCTTCTCGACAAGGAGCAGAAGATCGCGCGGCCGCGTCAGATTTACGTCGGCCCCGCCGAGCGTCCGTACAAGTCGTCACTCGACCAGAGCCAGCCGGGGAAGGGAGTCAAGCAGCAGAAGGACGCGCTGAGGGCGTAAACCAACCGGCGCAATAAAAGGAAAGAGCCGCTCCGCGCGGCTCTTTTTTTTGCTCTACAACCGGACTCCTTCCGCGTCGAGAAGCGCGCGTTTGATCTTCAACCCTCCCGTATAACCGCCAATCGTCCCGTCCTTTGCGATTACGCGATGGCACGGAACAAGAACCGGAAGCGGATTCGCCCCGCACGCATTCGCCACCGCGCGCGTCGCGTTCGGCTTCCCGATTGCTTTCGCGATGTCCGCATAGGAGCGCGTCGCTCCGGAGGGAATCCGCCGCAGCTCGCTCCACACCGAGCGCTGGAACTCGGTGCCCTGGATGTCGAGGTCGAGCTTTCGCGGCAATGGCTTTCCAGCGATGCTCGCGAGCACCAGCTTCCGCAGCGGCGCCACCGCCTTTTCGTCACGAAGGACGATCGTATCCGCATAGCGTTCCCGAAGTGAGCGCTCCATCTCCTCTTCGGTTCCCCGCACCTGCACGGCGCACAACCCCTTCTCCGATTTGGCCACGAGCAGTTTGCCCACACTGCTTGGGCCGATTCCGTATTTGATCGTCATTCAAAAACCTCCTCTGCGACTACTGCTCGCGCCACGCGCAATCCTGCGCGTCCGTTCACTCGTCATCTGCCACTCGTCGGCTTTCGGTATCCGGGGCCGCGCAGCGCTTGGCCCGGCAGCGCGGACGTGACCTTGCCTCTGTCAACTACCGGCACGCCGTTGACGAAAACGTAGCTCACTCCGCTCGCCAGCTGCATCGGATTTTGATACGTCGAATTGTCTATGATCGTGTTCGGATCGAAGATCGTGATGTCGGCGTGCATTCCGGGTTTGAGGAGACCGCGGTCGCTCAACCCTACGCGCTGCGCCGCCAGCGACGTCATCTTGCGAATCGCGAACTCGAGCGAGATCACCGAATCCTGCCGCACATAGCGTCCCAGGATGCGCGGGAATGTGCCGAACGCGCGCGGATGATTTCTCTCCCTGAACACGCCGTCCGAATCGGGGCTCATCGCCCCGGCGTCCTGCCCCACGGAAACCCACGGCTCCTTCATCGCCATTCTGAGCGCGTCCTCGTCGAACGAGAAGTACATCGCGCCCGTGTTCGCGTGGTCGGCGATGATGATGTCGAACGCCGCGTCATACGGATCCTCATTCCTCAGCTTCCCGACTTCGGTGAGTGTCAGCCCCTCATACTTCTTCAAAGAATCCACGGACACATCGCTGATCATCGTCTTCGCCGCCGTCCTGATCCCGGCTGCGCTGTCCTGGCCTAGCTCCATTTTTAGTCTCGCTCTCACCGCGGGGTCCTTCAGGCGAATCACCAGCGAATCGTCACCGCCCTCCTGCACCCAGGTGTTGAGCATCGCCGTCAGTCCAGTCGCGCTCGCGGTGTAGGGGTACTGATCCGCCGTGATATCCACTCCCGCCGCTCTCGCCGAATCGATCACGCGCAGCGATTCGCGCATCAGCTCCGGCGTCCGCGCCTTGATGTGCCTTATCTCCGCCCAGGTGCCGGTCTCGCTCGCGATGCGAATCGTCTCCCGCACCGCCTCGACGATGCGGTTGTCCTCGTGGCGCATGTGCGCCGCGTATCCCCCCTTGTACGGCGTGACGTACCTCGTCAGCTCGATCAGCTCTTCGGTGCTGAAGAACGTGCTCGGCAAATAAATGAGACCCGTGCCGAGCCCGAACGCGCCGTCCCGCATCGCCGAATCGATCAGCGCGCCCATTTGCTTCATCTCGTCCGTCGTCGGGTGGCGCGTGAGCTGGCCCATCACCGCCAAACGCACCGAACTCGTTCCGACGTACGTGCCGAGGTTGATCGCCGTGCCTCTGCGCTCGAGCTCGGTGAAGTAGCCGTCGAGCGAGCGCCAGGGACGACGCTTGTTGACCGTCTGCCCGACCATCGTGTTCGGCCACGCAGACGTCACTTCGCCGGTGATTTCGCTGGTGATTCCCTGTGTGATCTTCGAGACTGCGTGCGGCCCGGTGAGAATCGTGTTCTCGGAGTGGCCGAGCATGTCGATGAATCCCGGCGATACGACCTGGTCCCGCGCGTCGATCACTCGTCTCGCTTTCAGTCCCGGCACGCTCGGCCCGACGTATGTAATTCTGTCGCCGGTGACGGCGACGCTGCCGCGATACCACGGGTTTCCCGTTCCGTCCACGATGCGCGCGTTCGTGATGAGAATGTCGGCGCCCGCTGATGCGGCCGGCGTCACCGATGTCTGTACCGGTGAGCATGCGGCGGCGGCGAACGCGATGGTGGCGGCAATGAAGCGTGGGCGCATCAGGATACCTTCCTCGTTTTCTTTTTCAGGAAATCCATCAGAATGAATTGACCGAGCGTCATCGTGTTGGTGAAGTATGCCTTCCCCCGGCTGATCTCGGAGACGCGCTTCACGAACTCGACCAGCGCCCTGTCCCGTGCGAGCATGAAGGTATTGATCACGACCCCCGACCGCCTGCAGTTGGCCACTTCGCGGAGCGTTTGCGAGATCACCGTCGCGTCGAGCCCCATCGAGTTCTTGTAGATCTGGCCGTTCGGCATCGTCAGCGCGCTCGGCTTGCCGTCGGTGATCATCACGATCTGGCGCATGTCCTTCTTCTGCGCCATCAGCAGCCGCCGCGCCAGCTTCAGTCCCTCGGCGGTGTTGGTGTGATACGGACCAACCTGCGCCTGCGGCAGCATCGAGAGAGGGATCTCTTCGGCGGAGTCGTGGAAGAGCACGACGCGCAGTGAGTCGCCGGGGAACTGCGTCCGAATCAGATGGGTGAGCGCGAGAGCTACTTTTTTCGCCGGCGTGAACCTGTCTTCACCGTAGAGAATCATTGAGTGCGACGTGTCGAGCATCAGGACTGTCGCGCAGGATGAGCGATACTCCGCCTGGCGAACCGCGAGATCGGCGTAGTCGAGATCTATCGGGATGTCGAGGGAGCCCGTTCTGACAAGCGCGTTCTTCAGCGTCTCGTTGACGTCGAGATTGAGCACGTCGCCGTATTCGTATTGCTTGGTGAACCCGTCGGCCTCGATTCCTGTCGCGAGATAGGGCGTGTCGTGAGAGCCGAAGCTCGATTTCCCGATCGAGCCGAGTATGTGACGCAGGCTCTTGTAGCCGAGGAAGTCGATTCCCTTGTCGGTGAGATTGAACTGAACGCTCTGGGACGCCGCGTGCGCGAGCCCGCCGCGACCGGTTACCGATTGGTGGTCCGCCGGCATTTGCGGAGGAGCGTCGAGCTTGAGGTACCCTTCCTCGGTGAGACGCTGAACGAGATCGTCGATAAGCTTGGCGAGCTTTGCCTGGGAATCTTCGTCGCCCTCTCCACGCATCGCCTCGAGCAGCTCGGGGGTGAACTGCCCGCTCTGAATCAGTGCGTCGAGGATCGCCTGGCGGAGGGCATCGAGCGAGCGGTCGCCTTCCTGGGGATCGTCCCAGTACGGATTGAAATCCTGCCCCGCGGCGAATCCCGATTGCAGCAAAAAATCGGCGAGATTGTCGAGCAGCGCCTGCAGGTCCACCGCATCAGCCGCTGCCGGGCTGAACTTGGAATACGTGTGGAAGCGCATTCCCAAAAATACACGCCCGCCGCGGAACGTGTATAATCCGTCAGGATGGCAGAGCCAAGATCGCTGAATCCATTCCACGCGCTTCAGGCCAACCGAAATTTCCGGCTCTTCTGGCTCGGCCAGACCACGTCGCTCGTCGGAACGTGGATGCAGACGGTCGCTCAGAGCTGGCTCGCCCTCGAGCTCACCAACAGCGCCTTTCTCGTCGGCGTCGTAAGCGCCGCCGGGTCCCTTCCAATTCTGCTGCTCTCGCTTTACGGCGGCGTGATCGCAGACAGGTACAACAAGCTCCGCATCGTCACCATCTGCCAGGCGCTGCTGCTTCTCGAAGCGGGGCTCATCTGGTGGTTCACCTGGTCGGGGCGGATCACCATCACATCACTGCTGCTGCTGGTGACGATGAGCGGGATCGTGAGCGCGTTTGAGATTCCCGCCCGCCAATCGCTCCTCATCGAGCTCGTCGCCCGTGAAGATCTCGTTGACGCCATCGCGCTCAACTCGGGCGGGTTCAATCTCGCGCGCATTGTCGGCCCGTCCATCGCCGCAGTGGTGCTGGCGCGGGCCGGAATGTCGTGGTGCTTCGGCCTCAACGGGATCAGCTATTTCGCCGTCTTGATCAGCCTCTCGCGCATCAAGCTCCCGCCGTGGAGCCCGAAGCAAAGCCTGGTCACCCCCTTCGAGGGATTGAAGGAAGGCATTCGCTATATGCGCGGATCGCGCGCTGTGACGGGATTGATCAGCGTCATCGCCGTCTATTCCATCTTCGGATTCATGTACCTGACGATGATGCCGGTGTTCGCGCGCGAAGTTCTGCACACCGGCGCGAGCGGGTACGGGCTTCTGCTTACCTTCGTCGGAGCCGGCGCCCTCACCGGCGCGCTATCGCTTGCGGCCCTCGGCGGACGGATCCGCCGCGGAAGACTGTTTGCGCTTTCCGCGTATGCGTTCGCCGCACTTACGATCGCGTTCGCACTTGCGAAGATCGTGATGCTTGCCGCCGCGCTGCTGCTCCTTTTGGGCCTCACAATGCTCATTAACGGAGCCCTCGCAAATGGAATGCTGCAGTCGGTAGTTCCCGACGAGCTCCGCGGGCGCGTGATGGCCACGTACGTGTTTGTGTATGTCGGCTTCACTCCGATCGGATCATTCATTGCCGGAGCGATTTCGCACTTCATCGGCGTCCGATGGGCGATCGGACTCGGCGGGGCGGTGATGCTGGTCTTCTCAGCGTGGGCGTTTTGGAGATATCCGGAGATCCGGGCGGCCTGACCGGCATCTCGCCTCTCTCAACTGCAACTGAACCGGATGCGAGGGCTGAGTAGGTAAGATCCGAGGGCTAAGGGTACTGCCGCAGGACCCTCCAGCTCGCCTTCAGAATCAAGCGTACGGTCTTGCGGTCGTACCCTAAACCCTCGCCCCTTACCTACACACAACTCGCATCCTGTTCAGTTGCTGTTCCGAATGGCCGCGTAGTACTCCACCACATTCGCCTTTCTGTACAGGTACCACCACCCGAAAATCGCCAGCGCGATCGACAGCGCGTAGTCGGTCGCGTTCGCCAGCGGCGGTGGGATTAGAACGATGCCGAGAACCAGCAGCAGCATCGAGACCCAGCGCGACCAGTGGCGGTCTTTGGCCAGCCCGTACGCGACGACGATCGACAGCAGCAGCAGCGGGATGATGAACAGCCGAATCGCGTCCAGCGATTGCGCCGACATTTCCTGCATCGAAGGCAGGCCGGGAAGCGGGATCATCGCCGGTCTTCCGGGACGCGCCATATCCTCGAGCATCGGCACCATCCAGAGAAACAGCGCCAGCATCGCGGCGTAAATCCAGCACACGATCATCCCGCCCTTCAGCAGCGCAGGCTTTTTGGGAGCCGCCGATCCGTTGCTCGCGCTTATGCTTTCCACCAAACTCTGATCGCCACGAGCACGAGAAAGACGGCGAAGCTCTTCTGCAGCGTCGGCCCGGTAACACTCTGCGCCAACTTCGCGCCGAACCACGCGCCGATGAACAGACCAAGCGCGATCCACAGCGATGCCGCGACGTTGATGTGGCCCCTTTTATAGTATTCGAATGCTCCGAGCAGTCCGACCGGAAGGATGAGCGCGGCGAGCGAAGTTCCCGTCGCCATCACGGGAATGAATCCAGCGAGGAGAATCAGGGCTGGCCCGATGACAATGCCGCCTCCGATTCCGAACAGTCCTGAGAGCACACCGGCCGCCAGGCCGATGAGAATGAAAAGCAGTGTCACGTTCATGATGGTTACTGAAAAATGGTCAGGCCGGGTGCGATCGGAACATAAAGAATACCGCGCCGATAATGCAGAGCGCCGCCCACAGGAAATCCAGCCTCAGCGGCTGCTTCATGTAGATCACGGCGAAGGGGACGAACACGCTTAGCGTGATGGCCTCCTGGATGATCTTCAGCTGCGGAAGGGAAAGCGTCTGAGCGCCAATTCTGTTCGCCGGTACCATCAGCATGTACTCGAACAGCGCGATACCCCAGCTCAGCAGGGCGGCGACGTACCACTTCCGATCGGACAGATTCCGCAGGTGACCGTACCAGGCGAACGTCATAAAGATGTTGGAGCAGATGAGCAGCCCCGCTGTTTTCGCGATCGTGCTCACGCGATTCCCCTCCTCATCGCCAGCGTCATCCTGTCCGCGAAAGTGTCGATCTCGTCAACAGTAGTGTACACGTTTGGGGTGATGCGAATTCCGCGAAACTCCGGATGGATGATCGGCGTGTTGACGATGCGGTAGTTCGACATCAGCCATCCGCCGAGCTTCACGTTGTCGAGACCGTCGATGTCTACCAGCGCGATCGCTCCCGAATCCTTCCCGTCGAGCGGAGTCAGCACCTTAACCCTCGGGCTTTCGGCCAGGAGACGCTTTGCCCATCGGTCGCGCAGGTAGCGGAGGCGCGCGATCTTCCGCTCCGCCCCGATCCCTCTGTAAAAAGCCAGCGCCGCCGATATCGCGTTGTGGTTCGCCGCCGGGTGCGTGCCGATCTCCTCGTACTTTCGGATGTCGTTCTCCTGCGACTGCGCCGCCGCCATCAGCGGCCAAAGCTTCTTCTGCTTTTCCTTTCTCACATACAGGAACCCGGTCCCGATCGGCGCCAGAAGCCACTTGTGAAGACTGGTGCCGTAGAAATCGCACTGGAGATCGTCGCGCTTGAATGGGAAGTGAGCGAACGCGTGCGCACCATCCACGAAGACTTCAATTCCGAGCGGACGGGCCATCTCCACAATTTCCCGCACTGGCATGATCTGCCCGGTGAGATTGGTGATGTGCGTCACCTCGATCACCTTCGTCCGCGGCGTAATCGCGGCGCGGAACTGATCCACCAGGTAACTAGCGGACGGGGGCGGAACCTTGAAGGAGATTTGCTTCAGTACGATCCCTTCACGCCTCACGCGTTGATCCCACGCCGTTAGCATTCTTCCGTAGTTCTGGTTCGTGCTCACCACCTCGTCGCCCGGCTTGAGATCCAGCCCGAAGATCATTATCTCGTTGGCTTCGGACGCGTTGCGCGTAATCGCCATCTCTTCCGCGTCGCATCCGAACTCCCGCGCCAGATCGCGCCTCACGCTCTCGATGCGCGGCTCGAGTATCCGCCACATGTGCTCCGCCGGAGCTTCGTTCGTGAAGCGGAGATCGCGAATCATCGCTTCCAGCACGTGCGTCGGCGTTGGGCTCACTCCGCCATTGTTGAGATTGATCAGCGTGCGGTCAGTGTCGAACGCGCGCTGTATCTCGCTCCAATAAGTCTCGTCATCGGCGACTTCAGCCGGCGATCTGTCTCCCGCGACTGCATTGGCGCGGAACAGCGACGCGATTGCCGTGTCGCGGAACGCCGGCGTGGCGGCCATTCCTGCGGCGGTCAATCCACGAACAAAATCGCGCCTGCTCGTCATTTGAGTGATCCCTTGGTTCCGGTTACCAGATGCGCGCCCGAATGGAATCGCCTCTCACCATCGGATCACCCGGTTTGCACCCGAACGCCTTCGCAAACTCCGGCATGTTGGAGAAGGGCCCGTTCACCCGGTACTTCCCCGGCGAATGAGGGTCCGTCGCGACGAGAACTCGCGCCCGCTCGGGCCGGTTGTTTCCCATACGCGCCTGCGACGCGGCGAGAAAGAATCTCTGCTCCGGAGTGAACCCGTTCACCAGTGTGCGCGGCTTGCCTTTCATCGCCCGCTCCATCGCCTCGTACGCGATGGAAACGCCGACGACATCCGCGAGATTCTCTCCCAGCGTCAGCTTGCCGTTGAGATGCAGCGTGTCAACCGCAACGTAGTCGCCATACTGCGTCTCGACGACGTTCGCGCGCGTCGTGTACCGTGACGCGTCCTCCGCCGTCCACCAGTCACGAACATTTCCCTTCGCGTCGTACTGTCGCCCTTCGTCGTCGAACCCGTGCGACATCTCGTGTCCGATCGATATCCCGACGCCGCCGTAATTGGCCGGATCGTCGTATCCCAGCGCGAAAAACGGCGGCTGCAGCCGGCCCGCCGGAAACACGACTTCGTTGAGCGGCGGATTGTAGTACGCGTTCACAGTCGGCGTCGTCATCCCCCACTCGGTGCGGTCCACCGGTTTCCCGATCCGCGAATAGTTTTTCGCGCGCTGAAATTGCTGAACCGCGAGCGCGTTGTTGATGAACGCCCCCGAAGTAATCGGGAGGTTCGAGTAGCTCTGCCACTTGTCGGGGTATCCGATCTTCTGATTGAACGCGTCCAGCTTCTGCAGCGCCTGCTTCCTGGTGTCTTCGCTCATCCACTCGGCGTTGAGAATCCGGTCGCGCAGGACGGCGCGGAGATTCATCACCATGTCCAGCATCTTCGCCTTTGCCGCGGAGGTGAACGCAACCTTCACGTATTCCTGGCCCAGTGCGTCGCTGAGCGAGCGATCGGCCGACGAAAGACATCGTCTCCAGCGCGGAAGCTGCTCCTTCGCGCCGGTGAGGTTTGACGTGAAAGCGAACTCTTCATTGGAGAACGCCGAGCCGAGGAGAGACGCTGAGCCATCGAGCACCTGCCAGCGCAGATATGCCTTCCAGTCATCGAGCGGACGCTGCGCCAGCTCGGCTCCGAGCGCCTTGAAGAAATCGGGCACCCCGACGTTGACGCTCGTCACCGGCGGCGCGCCCGCCTCGCGCATGAACGCCGACCAGTCGACCCCCGGCGTGAGCGCGTTCGCTTCGGCGATCGGCATCGGGTGGTACGTCGCTTTCGGGTCGCGCAGCGCGACGCGCGACAGCGATGCCTTTGCCAGCGCAGTCTCCAAGCTGAGAACTTTGTTCGCATCGGCCGCCGCCATCCCCGGCGATTCACCGGCGAGCGTGAAAATCTTCGCTGCGTGGTCGATGTACTTGGAGCGGAGCGCCACAGTGCGCTCGTCGTTCTTCAAATAGTAGTCGCGGTCCGGAAGCGTAAGGCCGCCCTGCGAGAGCTCGGCAATCACCATCGTCGCGTTCTTCTGATCTTCAGTGCCGCCGAATCGGAACGCGCCGCCGAATCCGAGGTGATGCAGCCGCGCGATCTCGCTCTCCAGCTGTGCCCGGTCGGAGATCGCGTTTATCCGCGACAGCTCAGGCTTGAGCGGCGTCGCTCCAGCCGCTTCCGCGGCCGAGGAATCCATGCAGCTGGCGTAAAAGGTACCGAGCTTCTTCGTGGGCGGATTGGTGGTCGTGGATGCTTTTTTGGCTGCGTCCTCGAGCACCGATTTCAACACCAGATTATTTCTCTCGCCCAGCTCGGAGAATGCGCCCCAGTTCGAGTACGCCGCGGGAATCGGATTCCGGCTCAGCCAGCCGCCATTCGCGAATTCATAGAAATCGTCGCACGCTCGAACGGAGCGATTGAGATTGGTGGTGTCGAATGCCGGCATCGTGAGCAGAGCTGCCTGCGCGCCGGACGAAAGCGGAACGGCCGCGGCGAAGAGCACGGCCGCGAGAAAGCGAGAGATCTTCATTCCCCACCTGTGTTGGAAGGCCCGAGCAATAATAGGCCTCGGCTTCACAGGTGGGGAGGGCTGACGATGACCTCCCTACTGATACTGTATATAGAGCGGCTTCGGTGTCAGGCGCAGCACTTCCGCGGGCGTGAGAATCGGGTCGCCTTTCTTCACGTCGTTGTGGTAGAAGAGCTTGAACCCGGTGAACTCCACCGGCTCATTCTCGACGTAGGCGCGATAGGAGTCGAACTTCAGCCACGGCGGGCCCCACCCGTCCATGTTGATGACGATCTGCACGCGCGGGTCGCGGCGGATCGCGCTCGATTCCGTGAGCATCCCGCGCGTGAACCGGTGCACGACGAGAATCTTCGGCGGCAGATGATTCTGCGTCACCAGATCGGCGAGCATTTTCACGGCGAAATTCACGTCTTCCGCGCTCATCGTTCCGATCCGCGTTCCCGGCTTGTTTCCGAATTTCATCGAGAACTCGGGATCGATTCCGAGGTGCACGCCGGGGCGCTTGAGAAACGGAATCAGCCGCGGCAGCTCTTCCTGCACCGTGCTCATCCCGACCTGCACGTCGAGAAAGAGCAGCGCGTTCTTCCTCGCCGCCCAACCGGCCACCATGTTAATGAGACTGTCCGTCATCCGCAGCCGGTACTTTCCGTCGCGTCCCGGATATCCCTGCGCCACTACGGCGATGAGATGCAGCGCGGGCTGGACAGGGGTAGATGGATCTGCTTTCCGCCACGCTTCGATCTCCTTGTCGAACTTCTTCAGCATCGAGTCGGGCGGGAGCTCACCAAGGATTCCCATCTTTTTCGAGAGCGGATTTCCGTAGAACGCGACGATTCTACGCGCCGGCAGCATCGCGCCGGGAAGCGGCGCCGCTTCCTTCACCGGCCACCGCGCGTCTTTCATTCCGGCTCGGATCGCCATCACCAGCGCGATGCTGTCCTTCGTGCTGCGCCCGGCAACGTGCGGGATCTCAATCTTTGGCGCGTGCGACGTATCGCCGGGAGTCGTGGATGAGACCGACGCGACTGTGGACGACTGGACTCCGAGAGTCCCGACGACATTATTTGGGGTCGAAGATTCGTTCGTCACCCGCCCGGGAGCTCCGGCGGATTCTATCTGCTCCAATCCATTGCTCGGTCGCGCGTCTTTCGCCGCGCAGGCCGTGATCGCAAATGACGCCAGGGTCAGGGCAAGAATCGACGCTCTGTTTGATCGCAAAATGGGGTTCTCGGTTGGGAGCTTAGGCGTTCTGCCGCACCTGCAGCGGTGAGTAGTCTTACGCACAGTCCGCGCCGCACCGCCTTCCCGATTTGCGCCGTCAGTTTCCGGACTTATGGTCGTGACCGTATGTTTTAGCATTCAAGTATCCGGGCCAATGCGTGGATGATCTGTTAAACCGCCTTCGCACCATTTTCGTAGGCGCTTACGTTGTCGAGGAAGAGCTGCCCGGCGGGGGAATGAGCCGCCTTTTCAGGGCCACGGACCGGGCACTCAACCGCTCCGTAGTCATCAAGATCCTTCCGCCAGAGCTTACCACGGAAGTGATGGCGGCAAGGTTCAAGCGCGAAAGCGAAGTCACGGCCCAGCTTCAACACCCGCACATCCTTCCGATTATTACCGCGGGGGTGAACGACGGCCTGATGTACTACGTCATGCCCTTCATCGCCGGTGAATCCCTGCGCGCGCGGATAACACGGCGGGGCCGCCTTCCCGTCGACCTCTCGTGCTCGCTGCTCCGCGAAGTCGCGTCCGCTCTGGCATATGCGCATAAAGAAGGTGTCATCCATCGTGACATCAAGCCCGAGAACATCCTCCTGCAGGAGGACCACGCGGTACTTGCCGATTTTGGCATTGCCGCAGCGCTCGCCGGCCCCGCACACAAATCGGGAGAGCGTCTCACGCGCACGGGAATGTCTCTCGGCACGGTAGGGTACATGGCCCCCGAACAAACCTTGGGCGGGCCGGACGTGGACTCGCGTGCCGACATTTACTCGCTCGGGGTCGTTGGCCACGAGATGATCGCAGGCGCGCCTCCGTTCGGCGGGCACAGCACGCAGGCAATAATCGCGGCGCATCTTACACAGAAGCCGCCACGCCTCGATGACTTGAGCGACGAAGTGCCGCTGCCTGTTGCCCGCGCAATAGAGAAGGCGATGGCCAAGGACCCGCACGACAGATATCAAACAGCGGGAGATTTTCGCGATGCGCTGGATTCACCGGCTCCGCGCTTCTCCACCCTGTCACGTGCCGTAAGTCCGCGAAGACTTCGCCGGAAATCAAGAAAATTCATCCTTCCCGTCCTCGCACTGGCCGCGACGCTCGGTGCGGTGATATTCGCGCTGACTCGCTCACGGTCCAGCGTTGCGGAACAGCCTGTGACCATCGTCATCGCTCCCTTCGACGCTCTCGTACCCGATAGCTCCGAACTCAAGCTGTGGCACGAAGGAATGGTTGACTTGATGGCCCGGAACCTCGACGGGGCCGGACCGCTGCGCACCATCTCACCGACAACGGCCATTCGAGGTTGGAAGGGTCTCTCCGATCACCAGTCTGCGCTGGCTCTCGCACGCCGCACTAATGCGCGCTACGCTATTTTTGGGAACCTCGGGGGCAGCGGTATCGATTCGGTGAGAATACGGGCAACCCTTCTCGATGCCTCGAAAGATCAGATCGTGGGCGAATACGAGCCGCGCGGCGCTGATGTGGACAAGGCCGCCAGCGCCCTGACGATCGACATTCTCAAAGACCTCCGAGAGCGCCACCGCATCGGCGCGGTTCGGCAGTCTTCCATCGGCTCAACGTCGCTGCTTGCCTTGAAAGCGTTTCTCCAAGGTGAGCAGTATTTCCGCCGTACCTCGTGGGACTCGGCCGGAATCTCCTATGCACGCGCCGTCTCTCTCGACACCACCTTCGCTCTCGCGCTGAGACGCGAGGCGCAGGTCACCGGTTGGCAGAAGAACGGAAGCGACTCGCTCGCAAACGCCTACTGGCTCCGCGCCGGAAGCAGGAACCACGGACTCGGTCCCCGCGACAGTCTTCTCATCGCATCCGACTCGATCATCGCGGCACTCGACCAGACCGACTTGACTACACCGGATTGGGCGAAGCTCCGCCGGCTATTCTCCACGGTTGACGAAATGTCTCGCCGGTACCCCGATGATCCAGAGGCGTGGTACGCCGTGGGCGAAGCGCGAATGCATTATGGATATGGCAGCGCTTTCGATATTTCCGAGCGCCAGGTGCTCGAGGCATTCGATCGAGCCATCGCCCTCGATTCCGCGTTTTCCCCGGCTTACATACACACAGTTCAACTGGCGTTTACCCTCGACGGGGCGAAGGCGGGGCGCCGCTACATTGGGGCCTATCTCGCCTACAACCCGACCGGGAAGGATCGTGAGTCGATCGAACTTCTCGACCGGCTGACAGATCCGGCCCGAGCGGGATCCCGATCCGTTCAAGCCATTCTCGATACCGCGTCAACTAGCGTCCTTTTCCACGCTTGGATTCCGATCAGCAGATGGGCGGATACAGCTGAGACCGCGCTGCGACTCCTCCGGGCTGTTGCCCGCAGGCCGAGGTCCTCGCCGTCCTACGCGGCGGATTCCGCCCAGCTCGCCGATGCACTCCCGCATCAGCTCGCTTACCGCGGAAGAATGCGCGAAGCTCTCTCCCTCCTCGGCGCCCGTCCGTCGAGCCTTTACTCCCAATTGGCACTGCTCGGAGCAGCGGATCGGGATACCGCGCAAGCGGTGTTCGCGACGTGGTTAAAAACGGGAAACGCCCGGATCCATACCGCTTTGCCGTGGTGGGCTTCGATCGGGGATACCGGTTCCATTTCCAGAGTTCTGGCGATGTATCAACGGGAGTTGGAGCGTGCTTCCGCTGCTCAGCGCCCGCTCGCGAAGTACAACTTGGAAGCTGCCAAAGCGTATCTTTTTCTTTCCCGACGGGATTCCGCGTCAGCGAAAAAAGCGTTCGTCGCTCTCTCCGATTCGGTGTGTCTGCGATGCGATTTCGATCGCCTCCAATCAGCCCGCTTCCAGGCCGCGATGGGCAGGCCAGCCGTCGCGGATAAGCTTCTCCGCCAGCGCCTGTATTCCCCAGTCACTCCCACCGAGATAATTCTTGCTTTCGCTCGTGCTCAAATTGCCGCCCGCGCAGGTCGGGAAGACATTGCCAGGTCTGCCGCGCAGACAGTAGTTGACGCTTGGAAAGCCGGCGACCCTGAGGTGCAAGCGATGGTCACCGCCGCTAAACATTTGATTAAGTAGCGTCCGCAACCGTTCTCCCTATATTTGATCCTGAACTCCAGATGTTTTTTCCTACCACTTCAACGGTCGGGGTCGGATGAAGCCGATATTTGCTTTTGTATTGCCGTCCATAGGTCTTGCTCTCGCGTGTAGCGAAGGTTCCACTGGTCCCCAATCGTCAGCCTCGCTTGCCCCGCCGGGTGCAGCAGTCAACGCGTTGAGCTATCAGCCTCCGCCGCCCTTTGCGACATCAGTCGATGGATCGGCAAGCTCGACGCTCTTTTCCGTATCGGTCACCTACTTTATGAATCCTCCCGGAAACAACGGGTGGATCAGTTTCGCCAAGGAGCAACCGGCGAATGTGACGCTGTCCTCACCGAGCGCGAGAATTTCCATTCGCGATGGCGTGGCCTCCGGAAAGGGATCCATCACGATCGTCGGAACAACGGAAACGCTCGTCATCAATCTCGAGAATGGCATCACCGGCGGTACGTTCCGTACCTCCTGTGCCGGCAGCTGCGGTAGCTTCACCTTCAACGCGACGTCCTACCGAAGCAAGGATGGCAATGGCACGCCCGTTTCGGGTTCCGCCTATATTCGGGGCACCAGAGGGGGAGACGTAGCCGGGTATTGACGCTCCTTTTAGCGTTTGGAAAAGGCGCCAGAAATGGCGCCTTTTTTATTCCCCATCCACCTTGCGCTGATATTTTTGGTCCTGGTTGTTTCGGTATCTATTCGGGTGTATCGTAAGGGAGAATGCCATCCTCCAACTCCGCCCTCAAAGTCCTCCTCGAGTCCCGCTTTCCCGATGCGATTCCGGTTACCCACCGCACCGCCGAGCCGGTCGCGACGGGTATCTGGGCCCTCGACGCGATCTTGCCCGGCGGCGGTCTCCCTCGCGGCCGGCTAACCGTCTGGGTTCCTGAAGGCGGAGCCACGGCGATCCTTCGCGCCGCTTCGCAGACCACGGTTCTCAACGGAGAGCGCGCGGTGTGGATCGATGGGAAGGGAACGATCGCCGGCGCGTTCTGGGAAGAAGGTCCGATCCTGGTTCGCCCGCGCACGAGAAGAGAGGGGCTGCGCGCGTCGGAGGAGCTGCTGAGATGCGGCGGTTTCGCTCTGGTAGTCGTCGCCGGAATCGAGCCGGAGGGGATGGAAAATGTCCGCCTCTCCCGCGCCGCGCGCGAAGGAGGAGGGGCGCTGGTGACTCTCACCACTCACACTTCTATGGCGAGCCTTCGCGTGAGCTCGAGCATCCTGCGCGAGAGCTATCGGTGGCGGAAAGATCCCTTCGGCGATCCCGCCGACGCAGAAGAAGCGCACATCCGTATCCGCGCCTACTCGCTGGGGTGGAGCAGGAGCGTGGACATTCCGACTCAAGTGGTTCCATTCGAGGGAAGGGTGTGTCTCGAAGGCGGGCTTATCGATCGAAGGGGCGGCAAAAAAGTGCGAACCAAGTTAAAGGCGGAATCCATTAGGTAATTATCTAACACCATCCAACCCCGTCCATTCCGCCTGCAGCGCGTGGCGTGGTGGGCGGTCCTTCGCGAATAGCGCCTGGCATTCAGTTAATTAGTCCGCTGTTTTAGAGGGTTTGGGCCCACCCCCTGCATTACCAGCTGGGTATCAAGACTATGTCCCGCAACCTCCCCGAACCGCGCGTCGCTGGCGGGTTACTGCTCATTCTCGGTGCCGCTTTGATGGCGGCTTGCGGAGGCACGCCCACTTCCGAGATCTCAAATGCGATCACGGGGGCGGTGTCGGCCATCTCCCCGCAAGCGGTCTCTCAGCGGCACTTGGGCTTCGATACCTACTCCTATCCCGGCGATGCGGCGATGACCGCGTGGCGCGATGAATCCGTCCCCTACGAGTGGGTCGGGTATTATCTCGAAGCCCCCTGCCACAAGGAGAATTCCTGGTCCGGGAACCGTCAAAAATTGACCGACCTCGGCTGGGGGCTGGCCGTGATTTACGTCGGTCAGCAAACCTGGGGTGGGACTCCGGGCGCCCCTCAGGTGCGCACCAAGTACGTCACCAAATACGTTACCCAGACGGTGCGAGTAAGAGGAAAGCGGGTTAAGAAGCGGGTCGCGAAGAAGGTTCCCATCCGCGTCGTAGTCGAGCCACGCGCGCGAGCCGGCTCGACCTGCAACAAGGAGCTTGTCGCCGGATCCCAGGGAACGACCGACGGCGCCGACGCAATCGCCAAAGCGGCGGCGGAGGGATTTCCATCGGGAACCACCGTATTCCTCGACATCGAGCGGATGGATTTCGTGCCCAGCAGAATGCGCGATTACTACCGCGCCTGGACCAAGCGCGTCCTCGAGGACGGCCGGTATCGGCCCGGTTTCTATGCTCACAACGCCAACGCGCAGCTCATCTACAATGACGCGATCGGGGTGTACGCTCTCGCCGGAAAAAGTGGGAAGCCCGCCTTCTGGATTTCCGGCGGGAGCGGCTTCTCGCAGGATCAGAGCGCACCCTCCGATGTCGGGCACGCCTTCGCGAAGGTGTGGCAGGGGGTTCTAGACGTTGCGAGAACTCACAACGGAATCGCGCTGCCGATCGACATCAACGTCGCCAGATTCCCGTCGCCCTCGGCCAGCCAGAACGGAGACTGAACGCTAGCCCGGCAGGACCATCAGTTCAGTCGCAGCTCCCTCAACCGAACGCTTTCCCCCAACCCCGTGTCATACTAACCGGATGCACGGATCCGTGGCCGGAAGCAGAACCTGGTGAACGATGCCCAGCTCATCTCCCGCGTAATTGCGGGCGACCGGTTGGCGGGGCGCGAGCTGTACGACGCGTACTCACCTCGCGTGTACTCGCTCGTTTACCGCTTGAGCGGCGACGCCGAGAAAGCGAGAGAGCTCACGCAGGACACCTTTATCCGCGCATTCAATCGTCTTTCGCAGTTCCGGGGCGACGCGCAGCTCTCCACCTGGCTGCACCACATCGCCGTCACGACCGTCTCGAATGCGCGCCGCAGTGAGATCCGCTTCAAGCGCGAGGTGTCACTCGACGAGGCGCGCTCGGTGGCGGCCGGCGGATCGGTCTGTGATCCGGATTTGAGAGAGAGTATCGAACGGGCCGTTGAAAATTTGTCGGAAGTTTACCGAACCACTTTGATCATGCACGACGTCGAAGGCTATACGCACGCCGAGATCGCAGAAGTGCTCGGCGTTCCCGAAGGGACCTGCAAGAGCCGGCTGTCGGCCGCGCGCGCTCAGTTGAGGGAAGCACTCGCAGCATACAAGGAGTAAGGAGATGGAAGAAAGGAAATTCGATGAGATCATCGGCGAGCTCCCGCGGACTTTCCGTCCGCCCGTGGAACCGCGATACGATGAGATGTGGAGCGCGATCGAAGCGGCGCATTTCGATAACGCGGTGAAGCACGGTGGACGCCGCCGCCTGCCAAGCATTGCCCCGTGGCTTGCCGCCGCCGCGACACTGCTCATAGGAATCGCTATCGGACGCGGCACGGCGACGCCGGGAGCTGCCCCCGCCCACACCGCTTCGACGCCCGCCGTTGCGCCGGTGCCGACGGCGACCGCGGCAAGCGACGCATATCGCGACCAGACGACCCGCTATCTCGCTCAGGCGGCGGCTTTGCTTATCGCGCTTCCCGGTCCGACCAGCCCCGATCGCTACACGTCAGCTTCGTCGAACTCGAAACTCTCCGACAAGGCATCGGACCTTCTCGTGACGACGCGCCTTCTTCTCGATTCTCCCGCCTCGCAGGATCCGCAGCTGCACAGTCTGCTCGAAGATCTCGAGCTTGTGTTCGCTCAGATCGCGCGCCTTCCAATCGAAAAGTCAAAGAGCGAGCTCGATCTGATTCATCAGGCAGTGGAGCAGGGGAATGTCCTCTCCCGACTCAATTCTGTGGTAACCAATACTTCAGCCGAATGAACACGCATATGTCCCGCGCAAGAATTGTCACCTCCGCATTTGCCGCCCTTCTCTTCGCTGGCGCTGCGAATGCTCAGACACCCGCACCGCCGCCTCCCGCGACGCCGGTAACTCCCGGTTCGCCCACTCCGGTGAGCACTCCGTTGCCGGCGGCCAACCCATCGCCGGCCCTCTCGCCGCTCTCGCCGCTCTCGCCGCTCTCGCCGCTCACGCCGACGACTCCGCTGCCGGCGCTCGCGCCCCTGCCGCCCGATTTCGAATTCGGCGATGGTCGGTCGTTCCAGCTTCGCCACCCGGCCCCGAAAGCGAAAATTGAAATTGATGATCTCGACTTCGACGACGATTTCGACGTAGAGACGCGCGTTTCCACGGCGATGAGCGCAATCGCGCCGACGATTGCGCGAGCTGTTGACCGCGCGACAGCGATGGCCCGGCCGATAGTCGCGTCTTCGTTCGCCCGCACCCGAACGGCGACATCCGAGGCAATCGATGAGGTGATTCGCACCAGCATCTCTCCCGCCATCAGCACGTCCGCGTTCGAATGGCAGTTCAGTGAAATCGCATCCACACCGCAGCAGGGGTGGGCGTCGGGCGATCCAGCTGACTCTCTATATCGGACGGCTCGTGAAACGCTCAATCGCGGCGAATACCGGCGCGCGTCGCAGCTGTTCGAGGAAATTGCGCAGAAATATCCAAATTCGGTTTACGCCGCCGACTCCCGCTACTGGAAGGCATTCTCGCTTTATCGAATCGGCAGCGCCGGCGATCTGCGGGAAGCTCTCCGCTCGCTGGAGAGCGGAAGCGGCAGATTCTCCTCCGCGCTCCAGGTTGACGCGCCGACGCTTGCCACCCGCATTCGCGGCGCACTCGCCGCTCGCGGCGACGCCGTCGCGGCCAATCAGATCCATCGCGAGGCGGGTCAGACGGACGCAACCTGTGACAAGGAAGACATCGCCGTTCGCGTCGAAGCGTTGAACTCGCTCGGGCAGATGGATCCGGAATCAGCGACCCCCATTCTCCGCCGTCTCCTTCAGCGCCGCGACTCTTGCTCGGCAGGGCTGCGCCGAAGCGCCCTCTTCCTGCTCGCCAAGCGGGGCGACGCCGACGCGTTCAGTCTCCTCACTAACGCCGCGAAGACCGATCCCGACCTTCGCATTCGCTCCGACGCCATCCGCTGGCTGGCGCGCATCCCCGGCGACCAGTCGATCAACGCGCTCGTGGACGTAGTGAACAACGATGAGAGTCAGGACCTCAAGATGGCGGCAATAGAAGCGCTCGGATCGAGCGACAACGTACGCGCCCGGGCGGTGATTCGCGCGCTAGTCAGCAACACGAATCTCAACGAACGCCTACGCTCCTTCGCCTTGCAGAGCATTGACGCCGATCATACAGAAGATGGCGGCGCATTTCTCCGCACATTGTACCCGCAGCTCGATTTACCCAGTCTTCAGCTTGCTGACCTGCGGGCGATTGCCCGCGTGGGAGGCCCCGAAAACGACCAGTGGCTCCTCTCCCTGGTCAAGAACGCCAACGCGTCGCTCGATGTTCGCCGAGTCGCACTCAGCTATGCTGGACGCAGCACGATCCCCATCGGCGACCTCGTGAAAATGTACGATGCGATGGCGGACCGCCCACTTCGCGAAGCACTCATTTCGCTGTACACCCGCCGCACCGAGCCCGAGGCGACCGACAAGCTGATTGACATCGCCAAAAACGGAACGGATCCCGAGCTGCGCCGGCTTTCGATCTCGAACCTCTCGCGCAAGAACGATCCGCGCACGAAGAAGCTTCTACTGGAGATCATCGACAAATGAGACACTCAACGAATAGAACGGGACTCACGCTCGCGGCGATCGTCGCGGTGATCGTGATACCGGCGCTCTCGCAGGCGCAGACAATCGCGTCGCGTGTCGCGTCCTTCGCCTCATCCGGGGCAATGCAGTTCACCTACGCGTCGGGGTCGGGCGTGTGCGGGAACGGCCGCAGCTGGTATTCCATCGGCGGGAGCAGCTTTTACGGAAACTATGACAGCGATTTCTCGCGACTGACTTCCGAGCAGTGCGTGGCCGGTCCGGTCCGGGTCGTGCTGGATGTGTCCGACCACATCGTCGTCGGAATGCGCACGTTCGTCGGTCCCGTTCAGGCCGACGGATCGACAGTCAGCCTCGGTGGCGTCGGTGTCGCCGCAGCGACCGATTATCTGCTCTCGCTCGCCGCGTCGAGCGAGGGGAGAGTTGGATCCGAAGCGCTCAACGCAGCTCTGCTCGCCGACAGCGTCGACCTGACGGACCGCCTGCTCGCTATCGGTCGCGACAATGCGAGACCGCTCGAAACCAGAAGGTCAGCGCTTTCCGCCCTCGCGAGTGCGTCAACGACTCAGATTCCGAAGATTAGCGAAGCGCTGATCGGGATTGCGCGAAATGAAAATGAGACACAATCTCTCCGTCAGCGCGCGCTCTCCTCGCTCGCGCGCCTCGGGCACGGAGACGGGATTCCGCCGCTCATTCAACTTGCCGCGCGCGAGCTGCCGAGCTGGGTCGGGCGCGAGAGCCTCGGCGTGCTCGCGCGTTCGGGCGATCCGCGCGCTCGCGAATATCTTCGCGCGGTGATTCAAAGGACGGACTTGCCCGATGATGCTCTCTCCATCGCGATCCGTGGTTTCGGCCGCGAGTACGTGACGTCACGGGACGCGCAGGCACTTCGCGATCTTTTCCCCAGGCTTACTGGCAGCTCATCGAGCGAAGCCGTGCTGTCGTCACTCGGGGAGCTCGGCGGCGCCGAAAATGTGCAATGGCTGCTCGGACTTGTGCGCAACTCCGTGCTCCAGATGGAAACGCGCCGGAGAGCGCTGCAGTATCTGACCCGCGCCGGCGTTCCGACACAACAGCTCGTCGCGCTTTACGACGCCACCACCGACGCTCCCCTGAAGGAGGCGCTCATCTCAGTGTATTCGCGGCTCGGCGAGAAGGCGAGCACTGACAAGCTCGTTTCGATCGCGAAGTCCGACGAGAACCTTCAGTTCCGGCGACGCGCGATAAGTGCGCTGTCGCGGAACAACGATCCGACGGTAAAGGAAGCGCTGGCGGGAATCGTGGAGCGGATGTGACAATTCGAAACCGCGAACTACAAACTGAACCGGATCCGAGTTGTGTGTAGGTAAGGGGCGAGGGTATAGGGTACGACCGCAAGACCGTGCGCTTCACCCAGAAGGCGAGTGGGTGGTCATGCGGCAGTCCCCTCCACCCTGAGATCTTACCTACACACAACTCGCATCCGGTTCAGTCGCAGTTTAGTTCCGAGGTCTGAAGTAGCTGTCCGAATTCCATCTCGGGGTCGTCGGCCGGTTCGCGATCTCCCGAACCAGATCCACATAGAATCGATCGAACTTCTGCACTGCCGAGAAATCGATCGGCTGCGTGAGATCGTCCCCGACTCCGTGATACCTCTCGGTCCGAAATCGCTTTACCATTCGATGCTCGGGAGAATTGAGCTCGAATCCGAACTTGAGCGACACTGACGGAATCCCGCGCTTGATGAAGCTGTACTGATCGCTGCGGACGAATGAATTGCGCTCCGGCTCCGGATCGCTTTGCGCAATGAGCGAATCCCTTGCCGCTGCACGCCGCACGTCGTCGGCGAGATCCGATTCCTCCAGTCCGTTGACGATCACCGAACGGAGCGGATAGAACGCGGTAAGCATGTCGGTGTTGGCGTTGGCGACGATCGCGCTTGCCGGCACGGTTGGATGATTCGCGTAGTAGCGCGACCCGAGCTCACCCTTTTCCTCACCCGTCACGGCGACGAAGACGAGCGAGCGGCGGGGACGCGGCCCTTTCGCAATCGCCTTTGCCGTCTCGATCAGTGTCGCCACGCCCGAGGCGTTGTCGAGAGCTCCGTTGAAAATGCTGTCGCCGTTGACCGGCAATCCGACGCCGAGGTGGTCAACGTGGGCGCTCAGGATGACGTACTGATTGCGAAGTTTCGGGTCGGAGCCTCGCAGAATCCCGGCGATGTTCTCCGACGTAACCGGCCAGCTCTTCATTTCCACGCGCGCGCGAAGGCTCTCTCCAAGATCGAAGCCGGGGAGCGGTTTCCCGTCCCGCGCCAGCTGCCGCAGATCGCTGAGCGGGTGAGCGGTGCTGGCGAGCAAGCGCTCCGCGAAGGTTGAAGTGAACGTTCCGGCGAACCTCTCCCCCATCGTCTCGTCGAGCGCGGTGTCCGTGAGCGCCATTGCCGGAAGGAGGCGTGTTGCGCGCGCGCGTTCCGGCGGGACGTCGGTGACGCGCGGGTCGGCGATGAGGATGATCCCGAGCGCGCCGCGCTTTCTCAGCTCTCGCCACCGCTGAGATTGCGCGCTCGAGAGCGCCGGACCGGCGACTGACGAAGGCGCGCCGGACAGCACGACTGCGATTTTACCGCGGAGATCGATCGCGGAGAGATCATCCACTCCTTTCTCCGGCACGTAGAGTCCGTAACCCGCGAAGACCAGCGGCGCTTCGATCGACGGCGCGATTGCGACGCGCGCGCTGAGAGAAATGTCATCGCCGAAGCTCAGAGTGTCCGACTTTCCGCCGCGGATGACTTCGACGGTCGAATGCTCTTCGACCAGGCTCCGGCCGATGAACCGAACCGTCTGGAGGTATCCGTGATCCCCCGCGGGCAGGAGTCCCGCCATTCGGAACTGGCGCGCGACATAACCCGCGGCGAGATGATGTTCGCGGCTTCCGGTTTCGCGCCCTCGCATGCTGTCGTTGGAAAGCACGCTGACGTGCTTGAGCCAGGCGTTCGCCTGCGCGTGTGCGGAACCAGCGACGCAGAGGAGAAGGAGAGCCGCGATCGGTGCGAGAGCGACGCGAAGAAATGGAAAATTGGATGTCATCGGGTGCCGGGATGGGTCACCGGAAACCTGATACCTGGACGACCCGCAGAGAAGGGATCAGCGGTTCAGCTCGCGATCCTTCTCTCTCCCTCATCCTGCATAAGCTCCGGCGCCGCCCATTCCATATTGAGCTTCTTCTTGAAGCACCGTTTCGGCACGACTTCGACCCCCGAGCTCTTCAGCAGCTCGTAGCGGGCGAGCTTTTCCGGATAGCGCGAAACGGTCGTCGTCTCGTAGCCCAGAGACAAAAAGAAATTGTCGGTGAGGCTCATCGCGAACAGCTCCTCGATGTTGCGCGCCCGGGCGAGCCGCTCCACACCGAGGACGACTTCCGTTCCCAATCCCTTGCCGTGCTCCGAACGGGCGACGGCCACTGATGCGACTTCACCGAGGGAAGGCGAGAACTCCTCCAGGGCTGCGCACGCGAGCACCCGGTTTCCGTCCCCGGCGGCGACGACGTAGCTGTCGATCTTCGCCGCGATTTCAGACATCGAGCGCGCCAACATCGAGCCGTTCGCGGCGAACTGCCCGACAAGCTCCCAGATCGTTCTGACATCCGTCAGCTGCGCTCGGCGAACGGTCGGCGGAGCGGGCTCCGGCGACCGGGGAATGCTGAGCGGCGACATAGCGGGAAGTGGGAAATTATGCACGCAGAATGTATATCTACGCAGACCCCCTCACGCAATAGTTGTCCCGAATTTCTCCGCTATTCGGGCGCCCGCCAGGTGCAGCGCGATGGAGGAGCTTTAGCCGTCGGCTTCACTCCGCTCATGTATAGTCGCCGCACTTCCGGAACGGGAATCGGTCCATATAGAAGAACGGTGTCGTGGTAGCGGCACGGATTGAACCTCGTCCCCTCTTTTATTTCCGCGTCGTGACGCAGCGATGTCCATTCCTGCACGCCGGCGAGGTACGCATTGAGCTGCACGTAATCGAGCTGCGCGCGCTGAAGCTTCGGCTCCGCTTCGCCTCGCTCCTGGAAGGCGTCGGTCATCATCCGCCGCACCGCTTCGTCGTCGGTCATTCCCATCGTGTGCAGACGGATGTCGATGATCGCGTTCATGTAGATGCGGAGCATCCCCTTCATCTCCGTCAGCTCCGCTTTCGTCTGATCGCCGCCGTTGACTCCCGCCGCGAGCATCATGTGCTCCGTATAGACCGCCCAGCCTTCCACGTATGGCGTGTTGCCGTATACAACGCGAAGCAGCCTCCGCCAATCAGGCGTCACACGGTTTGCGTATTCGCCCTGCACCGCGTGGCCGGGCATCGCCTCGTGGATCGTGATCGTCAGCATCTTGTAGCGGTTGTACTCCCGCAGCTTCGACTCGGCGCGCTCGTCCGAGGTTTCTTTCGCGATCGGCGTCACCCAGTAGAAAGTTGACAGAGATGGCTGCAGCGCCGGAGCGAACACCGCGCCCGCCACGCCGTAAATGCCGCGCATGAACTTGGGCGTCTCGATCACCTTGAGGTTCGAGAAGTCGCGCAGCGAAAGGATGCGATGGTCGACGACGTATCTCTCCAGCATCGCCACGTCACGCTCCGCCTGAGTCATCAATGAATCGCGGTTCACGTGCTCCGTTCCGATCTGCTTCATCACCTCGGAGACGACGGTATTCAGATAATCGACCCGATTGGATTTGTCGTGCGTGTGCGCCGGAAACCACGCCTTGTGAAGCGGTTCGGCGAGCGAGAGCATCCGCTCCCGCGTCGCGTACAGGCTGTCCTCGGCGTTGCGAAGCATTTCCTGAGGGGTGACGCTCACTTGCAGATAGTACTGCCACTTTTTCGCGAACTTGTCCGGTCCGAGTCTCCAATCGCGCTGCTCGCGCTTGGGCAGCTCGTCGGTGATGAACGCCTTGTACTCCTGAAGCGCGGCGACCGCCGGCCCTTTCGCGGACGCGTACCTCGCCTCGCTCGGCGTCCCCTTGACGAAATCCGTTCCCATCCCGTTGATCAGATCGATGACGCCGTCCACCGATTCCGCCGCCACCCGGCGATAGACATCGTTCGATGCCTTGAGGTTTGCTTTCGCCTGCGCGATGAACGCGGGAATGAGTGCGAGGCGAGCCGTGAGGTCACGCGCCCGTGCGTCCTTGGGCGCGTATTCGAGCGACAGGTTGGAGAACAGCGTTCCGCCCAAATCCTCGGAGTACATCTGCGGGCGCCATTCGTAGAACCGCTCTTCGTCGAGATTGAAGATCCCGAAATTGACCGCGTTCTGGAGCAGGTCGTAGTCCGCTTTCGTCTGGGCATCGAGACTTTGCCTTCCGGCGCGCTCGAGGCGCTTGCGAAAGGATGCATAGTAGCCGCGCTGCCGCGCGATGCTAGCCGGCGAGAAATCGTCGAGCATCTGGTCGAAGTTGAGTGTCTTCCCGCTGCGCGGATCGCGGTAAGCGTGGAGTCCGGACTGCGTCGCCCCGCCAGGGGAAAACGCCAGCGTGGTGTAAACGAAATCGTGAGCAAGTGACGCGAACGATTCGGTCTTTCCTTGCGCCGGGAGGAGAGCGGGGAATCCTAGCGCGAGAAGTGAGGCGAGCAGACGTGAGGATCTCATTGGATTGTCAGTTAGTGGTTGGCGAAGACACTGGTCTTTCCCGAACGCTCGAACGCGATCACCTGATAGTGAACCGGCGGCGGTCCTTCCATTCCAGGGGAGCCGGCCGGCATTCCCGGCACCGCGAGCCCGACAATCTTCGGCTTGGTCTTGAGGAGCCGCGCGATGTCCTCCGCCGGCACATGACCTGATATGACGTAACCGCCGACCAGCGCCGTGTGACACCCCGCAAGTTTCGAAGGGACGCCGACAGCAGCGTTCACCTGATCGAGATCGCGCGTGTCCTTCGTCTCCACGCGGTAGCCGTGCTTTCGCATGTACTCGACCCACGACTTGCAGCACCCACAGTCGGGATCCTTGTAAACGGTGAGGAGCATCGGCGCGGCGGCGTGGGAAGCTGGAGCGGCCGCGCGAATGGGAACGATCGCGGCGGCGATGCCGATCGCGATCAGAAATCTCTTTTTCATCCTATCTCCTTGAGTGTGCGCTTGATCTGCGCAGTGTGACGCGCTTCGTGCTGTCCGACGAACATCGCCCATTGATAAAGATCGAGCGGTCCGAGGATAACGTGGTTGTAGCTCAGCTTCGAGAGATCCATCCCGTCCGCTGATTGCAAGGCGGCGCGCAGCTCTTCACGCGACCGACGCAGATTGTCGCGCACTTCATCGGGGTCAGGGCCTGCGCGTGGTGCGACCCTCGCGGGCGCATCGAACGCATGGCGTGTGTTCGGAAATGAAAAGGCGTCGAACGTCCCGAGCAAACTTGTTTCAGACGCTTCTCTTGGGATTCCTTCCGCCTTTCCGCGGCCGACCAGCTTCGCGATGAGCCCCGCGATTCCCGCTTCGACGATGCCGAGGTGGTCGAGGATCTCGGCCACGCTCCATTTGCTGGGGCTGGGTTTTTTCGCCAGCTGATCTCGCGTCGCGCCGGCGAAGCTGTTGTCCAGATCGACCCTGGTTCGACCTAGGAACCCAACTATTTCTGCTAGTCTAGTGTGCATTCGATGCCATAATCTACGGTCTCGCACGGCCCTCCTTGTGTTCGGGATTTATTCGGGTAAAATTGAGAATCCTTTACCGCCGCCAGCTCAAGGTTTTTCGTGTTCGTCGCCCTTCGCTCCTCGCTGTTCAATCCCGACTCGCTTCATCAGCTGACGCCCCAGCTGCTGACAGTCACGCCGAGGATCGTGGTCTGCCGCGATCATATGGTGTGGGCCGATGCTCGCGGGCTGAACGCCGAGCTCGTCGTGAAGGATCTTCTCGCGCTGTTCGACGAGCGTGAAGCGGCGCACGTGAACATCGGGGTCGCGGCCACTCCCATCGCCGCTTCCGTAGCCGCGATCCACGGCCGCGAAGCAGTCACTTTCATTCCACTCGGCTGCGATCGCGATTTTCTGGCGCCCTTCCCGGTTGCGGTGCTCGAGCCGTCGGCGCCTCTCGCCACTCTTCTCGACGGAGTCGGCCTCGAGAAGTGCGGAGAGATGGCGAAGCTGGAAGGAGAGGCGATCGAGGTCAGGTTTGGCGTCGAGGGCGTTCATCTCTGGCGCCTTTCGCGCGCCGACGACACTCGGCCGATTTTTACTTCAGTCGCTCGCTCGCTTCCCTCAGCGTCGATGGACTGGGTGGACTACGCGCTCAAGGATCCGGAGCGGCTCGTATTCGTCATCAACGCGCTGCTCGGCAACATCTGCAATGATCTCAAGTCACGAGGGCAGGGCGCGCGCGAGATGACACTCGTTTTCTCTCTCGCCAACCGCGAGACGTACGCGCATCCAATTCGCCCGGCGCGATCGACCTCGAGTCAGAAGGCGTGGCTCCGTCTCATCCGAACTCACTTCGAGCGCATCACTGTTCAGGATGCCGTGACGGGAATCGCGCTGCGCGTGGATGCGGTGAGCGGCGAGATGGAGCGGCAGGGCGACATCTTCGACCGCGGCTTCGCCACCATCGGCGCCGCCGAGGAAACCATCGCCCAGCTTCTCGACGATCAGGGATCGATCGTCGTGACGCCGGAGAACACGAGTCATCCGCTGCTCGACAGGCGCACCGAGTGGGTGAGTCAGGAGCCCTCTCGCGCCGTCGCGCGGGACGGAGTGCGAGAGAGAGCGAAGTCTTCGCCGGTGAATCCGCAGCTGACGCTGCAGCTGCTGCCGCAGCCGAAGCGCATCGTCGTGCGAACGAGAAAGCGCCGGAATCACAGCTGTCCAATTCAGTATCGCGACACCGAGTGGACGGGCATCACTTCCGCTGCCGGCCCCGATCGCGTCTCCGGAAGCCAGTGGGCCGAGCCTTACGCGCGCGAATATTTCCGCTGCGTCACCGAGCACGGTACCCTCCTCTGGCTTTTTCGCGACGCGCGCGACGACGAGTGGTACCTGCACGGATGGTGGGACTGAACTGCAACTGAACGGGATGCGAGGGCTCAGTAGGTAAGGTCTGAGGGCTAAGGGTACTGCCGCATGACCGTCTGGCTCGCCGTCAAAATGAAGCGATCGGTCTTGCGGTCGTACCCTCAACCCTCAGCCCTTACCTACACACAACTCGCATCCGGTTCTGTCGCAGTTACTCTATGGGGAACCCCTCGATGCGCGCCGCCTTTACGATCTTCTTCACCTGCTCTACGATGGCGGCCGCGTTACGCGTGTCTCCGGTTCGCGCCAGCGCCTCGGACAAAATCGCCCCCGTGAAAGCGTAGGTGTAGGGAATTCCGTACGACGGACGGTCGATCCAGTCGCCTTCCTTGATGATCGCGTCCGGCGCGCGATAGACCTTTAGCCAGAGGTCCTTTGTCCGCTGCAGATCGATGTTGAGGCCGGAGATGTGCGGCGTCGCCGGCGTGTCGAGCACGGGGTCGGGCATGATCTTCTGCACGAATCCCTGGGTCAACAAATAAGGCTCAAGGCCGATTCCGGATTCCGCTCCCGTCGACAGATAAAGCGGACGCTCCGGCATCGCGTCCTTGATGAGGCGAAGCAGCACCATCTCGTCCCGGGTCAGATATCCGGGCGGAATGCTGAGGGAGATGTTTCCCTCTTTGAATACCTTCGGCTCGGTGAGCTCCATGTATTCAGGTATCGAATCTGCCTGCGCGAATGTGAGCTTGAGCGGCGGACCGGATGGCTTCTTCCAGGTCTTGCCGCGGTAGATAGCCGGACCGTTGATCGAGTCGTAATCGGCGATCGGCCGGCGGATCACCTGGCGGACGTACCAGTCGGTGTCGAGATAAGTGGAGACCGCGACGGTGACGTCCTTTCTCACTCCCTCGACTTCCTGCGCGTACCAGAGCGGGAAAGTATCGTTGTCGCCATTGGTGATGACGATCGCGTAGGGCTCGAGCGAGTTGAGATAATCGCGCGCCCACTCCTGCGTGAAGTGATGTCCGGCGCGTGACGCGTACTTCCAGTTTCCGAACAACGGAACGAGCGCGATGAGAAGCACCGGCGACGCCATCATCAGGGCGCGGCCGAAGCGGTCCGTCGAGATTGCGGTTTCCTTCGCGTCTTTTCTTTCTCTGATTCCGCCGGCGAGCGTTGCCGCGACCTTGGACCATACGAGCTCGAGGCCGAGCGCGACCCAGATTCCCCACGCCGAAAAGCTCCAGACGTAGAAGTAGTCACGGTCGCGTACCTCTCGCTGAACGTCGCGCAGTCCGGGGTCCTGCGACCATCCAAGCTTGAAATTCAGATAGTAAATGAGCGCCAGCGTCATCGTGAACATCAGCGCGCCGAAGTACCAGAACGTCTCGCGGTCCTCGCGCCAGTGCACATAGCCGCCGGTGAGCGCGAGCATCAGGAAGATGTAGGCGAGGAAGAGCTGCCACGCGGGATGCGCATTGTGAGCGTCGCGCAGCCACTGCCACTTGAAGTACAGCCACCACATTCCGACCTGGTCGGGATAGGACGCGCCGCGCTCCAGCTTCTGTCCGTACTGTTCGCGGTTGATGTTCGCCTTCAGCCGCTGCCACGTAACCGCGTCGAATGTGCACGACGCTTCGAGCTTCGTCGCGCACGCGGTCGGCGCCCCTTCGTTGATTCCGGGGAAATGCGCGGCGCGGATCGGTTCATATATGAAAGGCGTCAGACCGAGCAGCAGGGCCGCGAACGCGACAAGCACGAGCTTCCAGTTGAGAATCGTCTTCGGGCGGCGAACGAGAACTGCGACCGCGACCGCCGGCGCGGCGAGGAGACCCGCGGGATGGTTCGCGTATCCAAGGCCAAGCAAGAAGGAAATGAGAATCAGCAGTCTGTCGGCGCGCGGCGCGTCCGGATCGTCAATCCACCTGAAGGTCAGCCACGAAGTGATCGTCACGAAAAGCAGCGATATCGGGTAGACCTTCTCGTTGACCACCGCCTGAGTCCAGACGGTAAAAGCAGTCGCGCCGACGAGTGTGCCGACCGACGCGATCACGAGACGCTGCCACCGTAATCCAATCCAGCGAGCGGTTATCCGCTCGATGCACAAAAACCAGATGCCCGCGGAGCAGGCGCTGGCGAGCGCGGCGAGAATATTGACGCGGGCGGCGTACGACACGGGAATAGGCAGCAGCGCGAAGGCGTGCCCGAGCAGCATGAAGAACGGATTGCCGGGCGGATGTGGGATGCCGAGCACCTTCACGGCTGCCATGTACTCGCCGGTGTCCCACATAGCTACTGAAGGCGCGAGCGTCAGCAGATACAAACCGAATACGAGCGCCGCGGCGATCGCCGCCGGAAGCAGCGCCGGATTTTCGTCAGCTCTGGAGATTCTGGTAGAAGCCATTGGTTGGTCTGGGTAAGGCCTGAATTTTAGTCACTTAACCGCCGTGACGCGTCCGCTGCACACGATTTGCAAGTGGGAAGGGGAAGACCGTTCAGCGAGGCTACCGTGGCTCCATCCAGCGAACCGATGTCACCGGCTCTCAGTCCAGACGAATGGGTGGAGTTCGGCGCAAGCAACCTCTTCTTCGAGAAGCTTGCCTCCGGAGGACGGCCATTTGGTCCAAATCGCCGTTTTAGCGAGGAGCAGAAGCTTCTCGCGCTGGCGGCGCTGGCACTGCACCGGCACCCAGCCGTTTTCACTCATCAGGAGCTCGATGCGGTTCAGGCCGCGGCGACCTATTTCGAGCTGAATCGGCACCGGGGAGATTCCGCCCTGGCGACCGCGCTCAACTCTCTCCATCAGAAGATCGCGGCGCTGATCCCGCCGCCGAATGTGAAGTTGGTCAGGGGCGACTGACAACTACAACTGAACAGGATGCGAGGGGTGAGTAGGTAAGATCCGGGAACTGAGGGTACTGCCGCAGGACCGTCCGGCTCGCCGTCAAATGAAGCGCATGGTCTTGCGGTTGTACCCTAAACCCTCATCCCTTACCTACACACAACTCGCATCCGGTTCTGTTGTAGTTAGCAGTTCCCAGTAGTCGGTTCCCCGCCTGGCGAGTATGCACTACTTGACAGTGAGTAGCCGCCGGGGGTATGCTTCCCTCGCGCTGATTATGGCGCTGGCAGGCTCGGTTTCAATCGGTGGGGCTACCGCCGTAGATCGAAGGCGTCAGTTTGATTTTTTCGGGCTTCCCGAGCTCGGGGAATTCCATCCCCTCCGTCCAGACCCTG